>JAZDMF010000417.1:0-16291 GCA_043801235.1 Bacteroidota bacterium
TCAAAATATAATTAAAAAATCAGTTTAAACTTTGTTAAATTATTCTCAAAAAACATTAAAAGTAATTTTGTTTTATTGATAAAAAAATGTAAGCGAACTATTCATTCAATATTTGTATTTTTCTTTTCATAAATTAATAACAAAGTTACGATGTTATTAACACATATATTTATAAAAAATTATAAGATGCTTTAAAATTAAAACGTTATATTTGTTATAGTAGTAATAATGAAAAAATACGATTTCTTTAAAAAATTGTAATTGAAATAAATAAGATAGATGGTTAAAATATTGATAATTTTGTTTTGAACTATTTATTAACAATAATGGAAAAAACCAGAAATATTGTTATTGGAAGCGATCATGCCGGATACAAGTATAAGAAGAAAATGTCAGAACTCCTTGAAAAGTCGGGATATACGGTAACTGACTTTGGTTGTTTTTCGGAAGAGAGTGTTGATTACCCTGATTTTGCACACCCTGTTGCCGCGGCAGTTGAAAAAGGAAAAAATGCTGTAGGTATTCTGATTTGCGGAAGCGGCAACGGAGTATGCATGACTGCAAACAAGCATAAGAAAATACGAGCTGCTTTATGCTGGACAGTAGAAACAACAAAGCTTTCACGACTTCATAATAATGCAAACATAGTTTGTCTTCCAGCCAGGTTTATTGATTTTGAATTGGCAATGGAAATAGTTAATACATTCTTAAACACCTCATTTGAAGGGGGCCGGCATACAAACAGAGTGAAGAAAATACCTTGTTAATAATAAAGTTTTTATTTTATTGAGTAATTTTGCACCTGAAAGAAAACCAAAATGGTTGAAAGACATCAGAAATTTTTACAGGACAGCGAAACAAAAGCTTTCGACAAAAAGCACCGCCAAATCATAAATTTTAATATTTCCAAATACGATACTGCTGTAGCAAAAGGAAAACTTCAATATAAAAACCTGGAATTAGCCCGTAAAAGAGCAGCTCATATACGGCATAAGGCCATAAACGATCTGGATAAATATCTTGTGGAATTTGAAGCCAATTTTATTTCCCGCGGGGGGAAAATTTTATGGGCTTCAAACGAAGAAGAAGCCATAAATGGAATATTAAGCGTATTAAAAAAATATGATGCCCGGTATGTGGTTAAGTCAAAATCAATGATTACAGAAGAGATTGAACTGAACCATCATTTACAGGCAAATAAAATAGAATCATTGGAAACCGATCTTGGTGAATACATTGTACAATTAGCGGGCGAAAAGCCTTATCATATTATCACTCCCTGCATGCACAAGTCAAAAGAAGATGTTTCTGAATTATTCTTTCAGAAATTCGGCTTCCCGAAAGAAAACAGCGCAGAACAACTCACAGCATTTGTCAGAAGGCTGCTCCGAGATAAATTTCTTGCTGCCGATGCCGGAGTAACCGGCGCTAATTTTCTTATTGCCGACATAGGTGGGGTTGCCCTTACGGAAAATGAGGGCAATGGTTTAATGACCGTATCATTTCCAAAAATCCATATTGCCATTTGCGGCGTTGAAAAAATAATTCCTTCCCTGAAAGATCTTGATTTATTATGGCCGCTGCTGGCCACACACGGCACAGGTCAGAATATAACTGTTTACAACACTATTTTAACCGGGCCAAAACAGGAAGAAGAAACCGATGGGCCGGATGAAATGTTTCTGGTTATCCTGGATAACGGTCGTAGCAATGTTCTGATGCCTGACGAGCAACGCAAAGCCATGTCGTGCATCAAATGCGGCGCCTGCCTTAATACGTGTCCTGTTTATAAGAACATAGGCGGGCATACTTACGCAACCACCTACAGCGGACCGATAGGATCAGTCGTTACACCACATATGCGCGGAAAAGCAGAATTCAAACACCTGAGCTATGCATCCACGTTATGCGGAAAATGTACGGAAGTTTGTCCTGTTATGATAAACCTGCATAAGCTTTTATTATTTAACAGAAGGGATTTTATAAAAGAGAAATATACCTCTGGTTCCGAGAAAATGGTAATGTATGTCTGGAAAAAAGCCATGATGAAACGAGGGCTTTTAGAATTTACATCGGCCGGAATGAAAAATTTTATGTTGCGGAAATTCTTTTCAAAATCATGGGGACCCAGGAGATCAATTCCTGTAATTAGCCAGCGATCGTTCAACAGGCTGTGGAAAGAGCAACGGGGTCAAAGAAAAAAATAATTTATCAGTATTCTTATGGGAATTTTGTTTATTCAAACAGGCGGAACCATTGATAAAGATTATCCCAGGGCTGTCAAAGGCTATGCTTTTGAGATTACCGAACCGGCAATAATAAATATTATTGAACGGATACATCCCGGATTTGAATACAAAGTAATATCATTGATGCGTAAGGACAGCGGTGACATTACAGAATCTGACAGAAAAAAAATATTGAAATTTTGCAGGAATACATCTTACAAAAAAATAATTATCACACACGGCACTGATACTATTATAAAAACAGCACAATTGCTTACATCGATAAAAAATAAAACGATTATTTTAACAGGAGCCTTTAAACCCGAAAATTTTAAAAATTCAGATGCTGATTTCAATGTTGGTTTTGCTATTGGTGCGCTGAATCATGCGCCTGACGGAGTAGTCGCAGCTTAGCATGGAAAATTATTTTCAGCCAGCAATGTTCGCAGAAAACAGAATGGAAAATTCACAGAAAAAAAGAAAAAATGACAGAAAAATTCAAACACTCCGAAGAAAAGAAAACCAGGAAACCATTCAGAAAGAAATTCAAAGAACATACGGGCAATCCCCCTGAAAATAAAAAAGAAAACAATGATGCATTGATCCGCCTGAACCGTTACATTGCCAATGCAGGAATATGTTCCCGGCGCGAAGCCGATAAACTTATTGCGAGCGGCGCAGTTTCTGTGAACGGTAAGATTGTGACTGAAATGGGAACGAAAGTTTCAAGAAACGATTCGGTGAACTTTGGCGGTGAAACCCTGAGTAAGGAAAAAATGGTTTATGTATTGTTGAACAAGCCCAAAGATTATATTACCACCACCAATGATCCCGATGGAAGGAAAACGGTGATGGCGCTTGTTCGCAAAGCATGCAGGGAAAGAATATATCCTGTGGGCAGGCTCGACAGGGCAACCACGGGATTGTTGCTGATGACGAATGATGGTGAAATGGCCAAGAAACTAATGCATCCAAGGCACAGAGTGAAGAAGATATATCATGTTGAACTTGACAGCAACCTTTTAAAAACGGACATGGATAAAATATTTCAAGGCATTGAACTTGAAGATGGCCGGGCCCGGGTTGATGAAATTGCTTATGATGGTAACGGAACTGATAAAAAAAGCATTGGCCTTGAATTGCATTCAGGCAAGAACAGAATAGTCAGAAGGATGTTTGAAAGTCTTGGTTATTTAGTTGTTAGGCTTGACAGAGTATATTATGCCGGGCTTACAAAAAAGACCTGCCGCGCGGAAGATGGCGGTTTCTTACACAAATTGAAATTAATATGCTGAATATGATTTCGTAACTCAGATTATATATGCAGAAAATATATTAATAAAAGAAACACAGTCATACACAATAGAAACAATTTTTGACATTCATATTAACCATAGAAACATTCACTAAAAAACAGAGAATATGAAACACACATTTTTACTTTTTTCAATACTTGCATTATTTGCAGTTAAAGGCCAAACGCAGACTAATATAGCAGATTCTAATAGTAATAGAGAAACGCTGAATGAGTATATGAATCTCAATAATATATCAGTTTGGGCAGGATGGAAATTAGGTAATGTAATAAAAGTTTCTGGTATAATAAAATATGGAAATTCATTGGAAAAAACTGAAAGTGAAAAAAAATACTTGGTTGTCCGGAAAATTGATGAAATACTTTTAGACTCTTCTAAAACTATAGGAATTGGGTATGACCAAGAATTATTTTCAAGATTTAAAAATAATGATACAGTAACATTTCTTGGATATATAACAGGCGGATATACTGGTATTCCAGATTTCAATGATTATGATTTAGAATATTGGTCTGGTGTTAGTTTTCATTTCGAATTATATTTCGTTGTTCTGAAAGAGAGTGATGAAATTAAAAAGAAAGAATAAGTGTTCGATGTATTTCTGATATACTATTAACAGTGATGAATAATGATTATTTTGAAAAGTATATTCAAATCTCTCCCAACCACGACAATGATATAATTTGTTTACATTAATTGCCAAAAAACAAAAAATGCAAAAATTATAATCTGACAGGAAATTGTGTTTTGCAAAAAGATTTGACTATTTGGACTAATACAGCAGATGTGAGTATGCTTTATATTGGGGTTTATGTGATTCAGATAGCAGGCAGCAATTGGACTGTACAGATGAAACTGACCAAAGAGTAAAGGTTTTACTGTTCAACAGGGTGCATATTCAATGCAGATTTCAGTAGGCTATAAAAGTTCATTACAATATCATAAATTTGTTTCGGGTGGACAGGAAAATGCATATAATTCCGTACTGAAATATGCACCCGACCGATAAAACTGATTATTGTAATCCGCATTGATTTGATCAGTGAAAATAAGTAGTATCAGTTAAATCAGTGTTCCGTTTTTTCATTATGACTTTGAATACTACGAGATATAATTTTAAAATCATATTAATCCGTTTTAAGTTTTAATGGAAACACCTGAAAACACACCAAAACCAAAAAAGAAAAATAAAGCCTGGAAGATTGTTAAAAGAATTCTTCTTGCCATTGCCGCTTTGTTTTTTGTATTGATAGGCACGGTGTTGGTTATTATATATTTTTATGAAGATTCCATCAAGAAATTTATTGTAGAGAAAATAAACAAACAACTTAATACCGAGATCCAGGTTAAAGAAATTGAATTATCGTTATTCAGAAAATTCCCAAATGTGTCACTGGTGTTTACAGATGTAACAGCCAAGGACGCAATTAAATCAGAAAATAAAGGGAACCTGTTAACTGCCAAGAATATATATCTTCAATTCAGCATATGGGATTTATTTTACAAGAACTACAGAATACACAAAATTGAAGCTGAAAACGGCACAATAAATATAATAACCTATCTTGACGGTTCAGTGAATTACCAGTTCTGGAAAAGTGATTCAACCGTTTCTGATGAATCATTTTCCTTCGACCTGCAGAAAGTGATTTTGAAAAACATGACAATACGTTACCGCGATTTTGCCACAGGGCAGGATTATCTTGGCGCCACCAACAATCTGATTGTCAAAGGAAAATTCAATAATGATAATTTCACCATGTACGCCAATGGAAACATTCTGGTGAATTATGTAAACATTTCAGGCACCAAATTCATACCCGGAAAAAATATACATATTGAGCTGATTCTTGATGTTGATCAAACTACCAACACTTATATATTCACGGAAAGCAAACTATATATGGGTAACATGAGTTTTAATGTTGGCGGAAACGTCACTCATAATGATAAGAAACAATACATCAGCCTTTCTGTAACCGGCGCTAATACCAAACTTCAATCGTTTATTGAAGAAATCCCTTATGAGTACAGGAAATATTTTGAAGATTATAAAACGGAAGGTGATTTTTATTTTAATACTACAATAACTGGTTCCTATCTGAATAATGACCTGCCGGAAGTTCTTGTATCATTTGGAATTAAAGGAGGAAGTATTGCGCAAAAAGAAACCGGTATTGCACTTGAAAATGTCAGCCTGTCGGGAACATATTCCAATGGAACCGCGCGTTCATTAAGCACATCAGAACTTATAATTAAAGATTTTTCATCCACGCTGAAATCCGGGGAAATAAAAGGGAATATAATCATTAAAAACTTTTCAAAACCAGAAATAGAAATGCTGCTTGATGCAAATATGGATTTAGCCGAACTGCAGGATTTTCTAAAAAATGACAGCATTGCATCAATAAGCGGAAAAATAGATTTATCAGTTTCGTTCAAAGGCAGCGTGAATTCGGAAGACAGATTTAAAGTAAAAGATTTTATAAGCAGCACCACTTCCGGAAAACTGACTGTCACCGATGCTGAGTTGGCAATTAAAAACGATTCACGAAAGTATACCGGCATTGAAGGAAAGTTTGAATTCAGTAATAACGACCTGATAGTAAACAGTCTTTCGCTAATGATAAATAAAAGTGATATCAAACTAAAAGGGTATTTTAAAAACCTTTTGTCTTTTCTTTTTCTGGAAGATCAAAAGCTTTTGATTGATGCAAATTTAACTTCTGTAAACACCGAACTTGACAATCTTTTACAATACAACACCACAACCACCGATACAACATACAGATTAATTTTTCCTGAAAAAATAGAATTCAAGCTGAATGTTGACATAAGTAAACTTACATTTAATAAATTCACGGCCACCAATGTAACAGGAAAAGTAAAGCTGAAAAATATGCAGCTTCTTGCTGATCCTCTCACATTTAATTCTGTTGACGGTTCTGTTGACGGAGTTGTTATGGTTGATGGTTCGCAAAGCGGGAAGCTGCTTATAAGCTGCGATGCCGAGATTAATGAAGTAAATATTAAAAAACTTTTTTATGAATTCGGGAATTTCGGGCAAAGCAGCATGAGTGACGAAAACCTTGAAGGAGTGACCACAGCCGATATTCAGTTTGCTGGTGTCTGGAGTGACGATCTGCGACCTGATATGGATAAAATGTACGCTAAGGCAGATATTACAATTGAAAAAGGCCGACTGCTGAACTATGAACCCATGAAAGGCCTTTCAAAATTTTTAAAAATCAGCGACTTGGATGATGTGAAATTCTCAGCACTGCACAACCTGATTGAAATAAAAAACAAAACTATTTATATTCCGGCTATGGAAATAAAATCAAACGCTATCGATATTATTGCTTCGGGAGAACATACTTTTGACAACGAAATAAACTATCACATACAGGTAAAACTTTCCGACCTGATGGCCCAGAAAGCAAAAAAAGCCAAACCGGAAAACGAAGAATTCGGAGTAATTGAAGATGACGGACTGGGGAAAACATCATTGTTTATTTTGGTAACAGGTACCGTTGATAATCCTGTATATAAATACGATGCCAAAGGTTTAAAAGCCAAGCTTGTTGTAAATTTTATAAAAGAAAAAGAAACCCTGAAAACCATACTGAACGAGGAATTCGGCTGGTTCAAAAAAGACTCAGCTGTCATCAAAAACAAAGAAGAAAAGAAAGACAAAACCGAATTAAAACCACCAGGCAAAAACAAGGAAGAAGAGAATTTTAAAAAACAGGAAGAAGGGAAGTTTATAATTGAGTGGGAGGAAGATAGTACTGAAGAAGGGGACTGATGGAAATGAAATTCGTCGAAACTCATTGAAATTATAAATGATTAATTTTTAATGCCTGCCTGACGGTAGACAGGTTAAATGATGTTAGTGATAAAGCAACAAATCTAAAGCATCCTTTACAAGAGCTATCGGAACTAAATAATATTCAAATGTAAAACCAATAAAATCCAAAACAGTAAATAAATGCCTAATATTTTTTCTCTGTGTACCTCTGTGGGCAACTCTGTGAGCTCTGTGTTAAAAAAATGCAGAAACAAATTGATTTACGATTGCTGATTTTTCACTAATGACCATTGACCAATAACCAGACCTACCGCCAGCAATCACAAACCTTTAACCTTTTGAATGAGCATAAATATACAGCATAACAAATAATATTTGTATTTTAGAAGCGTTGTTACACAGTATGAAAGGCAAGAGTTTAAATATCTATCACCGCAAGCAGCGCTGGAAATGGCTGCTGGTAGCTTTTGCCGTGGTAATAGTAGGAGTTTCGCTATGGTATACAAATATACTGGTCGATAAAATTGCAAAAGACGAACGCAAAAAAGCCCAGACCTGGGCCGATGCGGTTCAGAAAAAAGCCACATTGGTGCGCTATACCGAAGTTTTCTTCGAGAAAATAAAAACCGAAGAACGTAAACGTGTTGAAATTTGGGCTGAAGCCACTAAACGCTTAATTGAAGCCGACAACACAGAGGACATTACTTTTTATGCAGAAATTATTTCGAGCAATACCAACATCCCTGTCGTACTTACCGATGAAGACGGAAAAATATTATCGGCAAGGAACGTGGATTTTGATAAAGACACGGTAAAGATACTGTCGGGGAAACTAAAAAAAGAATTCACACAGTACGATTCAATTGAGGTTATAATAGTATGGAAAAAAAATTATTTGTACTATAAAGAATCGAAGCTTTTTACTGAACTGCGGCAGGTGCTTGACGATCTGATAAAATCTTTCATATCGGAAGTGGTAATAAATTCAGCATCGGTGCCGGTAATTATCACTGACAGCACAAAAACAAAAATTATCGCATTTGGTAATCTCGATTCCGCCAAGGTGAATGATAAAATCTATGCAAACGGGATGATCGCCTCCATGCAACAGCAGAATAAACCCATCGAGATTGATCTGTCGGGAGCAGGCACCAGCTTTGTATTTTATAAGGATTCTTTTTTGCTTACCCAGCTGAAATATTACCCGTATGCGCAGTTTTTTGTAATAGGTTTGTTTCTGCTCGTTGCCTATTTTCTTTTCAGCACAGCGCGCAAAGCCGAACAAAACCAGGTTTGGGTGGGCATGGCCAAGGAAACCGCCCACCAGCTTGGCACCCCGCTGTCATCGCTAATGGCCTGGGTGGAAATCCTTAAAATGAAAGGCATTGATAACGAAACCATACAGGAACTTGAAAAAGATGCCTGTCGGTTTAACACTATTACCCAGCGTTTTTCAAATATTGGTTCATCGCCGAAACTAGAAAAAACGAATATTATAAAAGTAATTTACGGAGCTATCGATTATGTTAAAGCCCGTACATCTCAAAAAGTGCAGTTTTCAGTTAACCTTCAGCAAGATTATGAATATTTTGTTCCTCTGAACGAGCATCTTTTTGAATGGGTAATAGAAAATCTTTGCAAAAACGCTATCGATGCCATGGATGGCGACGGCAAAATAGATATGTCTATTACCGAAGAGGGTGAATTTGTGAACATTGATGTTCACGACACGGGCAAAGGCATACCCAAATCAAAATTCAAAACGGTATTTAAGCCGGGCTACACAAGCAAAAAAAGAGGCTGGGGGCTGGGGCTCACTTTATCGAAGCGTATTATTGAAGAATATCACAAAGGAAAAATACTGGTAAAAAATTCTTTGTTGGGCAGGGGTACTACTTTCCGGATAACCTTAAAAAAGAAATAAATTTTTCACATTGTTGCATAGAATGCATCTTCAATATGTGTAAGATCTGTTACTGTATTTCCTGTCATTACTATTGAAATCACATCAAAGCGGACTTCCTTTTCTATTTCATTTTCCTGTATGTATGCTTCAGTAGCACGGACAATAAACTTTTGCTTTTTGGGTGTCACGGCCTCATGTGGCTCACCGTATTGCCAGGAGCTGCGGGTTTTGACTTCTACAACAATTATAAAATTAGCATGTTCAGCAATGATATCAAGCTCATCTTTCAAATAGCGCCAATTAAAATCAAGAATTAGGTATCCTTTACCATTAAGATATTCGCGTGCAGCCTTTTCACCTATTATTCCAAGTTCGTTGTGCTTAGCCATTATCTGTTGAAAATTCTATATTCGTTTCGTGTGATTTTATGTCCATTCTGATTTTTCTGCCCAGAATCAGCGCCCTGTTATCTTCAGTATGACCTGCCGGGAAACCTATACAAACAGGATAATTATATTCTTTCACGGCATCATAAATAATTTCATAAGCCGTTTTTCCGAAAGGAACAGTATTATCTTTCATATCTGTCATGCCGCCGACGATAAATCCCGCAAGATTTTTCAGTTTTCCGCTTCGTTTCAGCTGAAACATCATACGATCGATATGGTACAAATATTCATCAAGGTCCTCAATGAACAATATTTTTCCGGAAGGATTAATATCGCTTGGTGTGGCAGACATTGCATAAAGCAAAGAAAGATTTCCCCCAACCAATTCACCCATGGCTTTACCGCACCTTGAAAGAGAATCATGATTTATTGTGTACTTAAGTTTTTCTCCTGTCAGTGCCGATTTTAAAGTGCGCAGGGTTTCGATATTTGTCCCGTCAACAGGAAAGCTCAATGGCATAGAGGAATGGAGGGTCTCAATTCTATAGTTAGCATGTATATGGGAATGCAGAACAGTGATATCGCTGTAGCCAATGATCCATTTAGGATTTTTTATAAAAGAAGAAAAATCTATCCTGTCAACAATCCGAACGGTTCCGTATCCTCCTCTTGCACATACAATGGCTTTTACTGAAGGATCATCAAACATCTTCTGAAAGTCGGATAATCTTTGTTTGTCGCTTCCTGCATATTGATTTTCGTGGGCATAAATATTTTCTCCAAGCACTACTTCAAATCCCCATTCGGCGATTTTTTTTATTGCTGGCCTTAATTCCTCTTCAGTTATTTTGCGGGCTGTTGCAACAACTGCAATTTTGTCGCCGGGCCTGAGATAGGGTGGTGTAATCATATTTCCCGCAGATCCCGCTGATTTACGCAGATCAATATTTTTTATCGAGTTTTTTATCAATTACGTAAAGGACCACCTGTTTGGCTCCTTCGTTGCTGTATTCAAATTTTATTTTCAGATTGTTGATCATTCGTTTGATGGTCTCTTTGGTAATATTATCATAGGAATTGAATCCGGGAGTGTTGCAATCGATCAGCGCCCTGCGGAAATTATCGTTTTGCGAATAATTCGTGAGCGCATTTTCCTTAAGGTTTCGTGTGTACTTATCAAAAAGCGAAGAAAATAATTTTGTTTCCTTAATATCTTTTTTCAGCAGTTTGATTTCGTATGAAAGAGTATAGGTTACATAATCATTATGTATGTCTTTTCTGAACGAAGAACGCTCATCTGCCGTGCTAAGAGAGCCAAGAAACAAAGCTTCGAAATTTTTAAAATATTCTTCAGTAATCTCGATTGTGTCACCAGTATAAATTGAATTTTCGGTAGCGCCCGCCTCAAAATTTATTGCAAAAAGATAATTCAGAATATCGCGGGTGATCTGTTTTTCACTGTAATAATATAAGGCTTCTTTTACTTCCTGCAGAACATCATAGTCATACATATCGACAAGAGAATCAATAAACCCATCAGGAACCATTTCATTCAGTTTTTCATTTCCTCAAAGAAGTCGCTTAGCATCTCCATTGTAATTAATTTGTCGTTTTTTGCATGTTTAGTATAAAACATGTTAAACACGCTCAACGACTGCCGCCCTGAAATGCCTTTCACTCCTTCTTTTTCCGATTCCTCGATGAGGTCTTTCCGGATGTCTTTCGTGAAGCTCTTTACATCATCTTCGTTCAGCCAATCGGGAATGATACCTTTATAAAGCTCCATTTTAAGCAGCAGCATATCATCATCAACATATTTGCTGTAAATATCCTTATCGTTGATCCAATCATTAATAGCAGTAGATTCAGGCTCCATGCGTGAAGCCACAATGACTTTTCCGAAATTTTCAAGAACGCGCGGCAAGAATTTTTTCTTTATTTCCTCGCCGAATTTATTGAAGTAAATAGAAACTTCTGTATCATAATCGAGGACATAAGGAATATTGATGTGCGTTATTCTGTCCTGGAATGATTTTATATTTTCATAATGTTTTTTGTCTTCGGGATTTACAAGTCCCACGAAAAGTGATTTAATGCGCTCTTCGGCCAGTTCTACTTTATGCACGCCATCGCTGATAATGCCATGAAGATCAACCAGTCGCTTAATATTGTTTTCTTTAATGTCCATCAATGCATAAAGTCCATTATTGGTATTTGCCAGATGGGAATAAACATATCGGACCTCATCGCTTTTCAGCAGACTGTTTAACAGATTCTGAAGTGTCGGATCTTTTATAGGTTCGGTATAATGCTCGTCGCCCGGATTAAAAATACTGATGCCACGTCCGAATTGCCTGTCGAAACTGATGTTTCGGGCATGCAGCATATTAAAAACTTCAAGTGGCTCTCCAAGGCGGTCAAGCAAAATATTATAAATGGAGCTGCATATGCTGCAGGGTTTATCTTTCAATATCCACCTGTATTCTTTTGAGTTAAGGATTTTTTTTCTGAAATTTTTATCGGGAATAAGTTCATTTAAAAATGCCGCCCTGTAATCTTTGGGTATTTGTAAAATTGGATGGTCGTTTGAAGGACAGGCAATGTCCAGAAATTTTTTATATAGGTCGGTTTTGTCCGATTGCTGAGGCTGGTGTAAGGCTTCAATTTTCTCGAGTTCCGGAGAATGAAAGCCGCCAAGCTTTTTAATATCAAGGCGCCAAACGCTTTTATAAAAATAACCTTCGCGTGATTTATTATAGGTTTCAACCTTTTGCAACAGATTGTTAAGGAATGTGCTTTTACCACTGCCGGGCGGACCTTCGAAAAGGTAAATATGATTATTTTGAATCCCCTTTTTAAATTCATTGACCAGATTCATCAACCTGTTTGCAAACAGCCTGTCGGCAAAGAAAGGATCATCGCAGTTTTCAACAAAAAGTTTTGAAAAATCATAATGAACGAAACCAACAGAATGCTCCGAATCGCCGTATTCATCAATGCCTGAAGGAACGTAGAAATGCATCATGTCGTGGACGTACTGAAAGATGTCGCGAAAAATAAGCTCAGGTTCTTCCGAAGCCATGTGCAGAAAATCATTAAAGTGCACATAATCTCTTTTCTCTGTATCGCGCATATTATCGGTGAGGTTGATCATAGCCTCCAGCTTCCGCCCCCTGATTTCAAGATCGGATAAGGTTTCAATATTTTTTTTCTTTTTCCGCGTTGCCATAAGTATCAGAGGTTGGTTTTGCTGATCTTCTTATCTTTCATGGTGTACAGCGCCTTTCTGTTTACAAATGACTGTTCTTCGGGTTCTTCTGCAGTAGTTTCATCCTTAACTATTTCAGTGGTTTCAAGCTGAACCTGAGCCCCCCACAAATATTCAATTCCCATGAGAACATCAGAAATATAAGGCTTGTATAATTGCTTTCCCTCAAAAGTATGTGTCAGATAAAGATTTTCTTCAGTAGTTTTATCGGTTGATACCTTAATGAGAGGCGGATGATACAACGAATCCATCATCATTTTTCTGTAATCTTCGGCTCTTCGGCTTTTGATATAATATTCATATACTCCGCGCTCAGCATTCACACGCCTGTCAACAACAAAAAGATCATGTTTTTTCATGAAATCCTGGTCAACAAAAGTGTTCAGCAGCATGAAATCGCTGAAATTTTTCCGCAGACTGAAAATAGCTTCTTTTCCTTTATTCGTATTGCTGTCGAAGTTATCACGATCCTCAATACTATCCATCTTTTGAAAACTGAAATTAAATTTTCCTTTGTTGGCGATATCTTCCACGTGTTGTATAAGCCTCATGCCTACTGCATAAGGATTCAATCCCACGCGCGACAAAGATGTTACACCTGCATTGATCCTTGCATAATCAACCTCATGCCCTTTGATGCGATCATCGCTGCGGAACAATTCGTCATGCCAGTAACTTGCCCATCCTTCATTCATAATTTTGCTGCGTATCTGAGGGCCGAAATAAAGCGAAGTGTTGCGAACAATTGACATTACCGAGGTCATCCAGCGGTTTTTTTCTTTTTTCAGAAAAGGTGAATTTTTAATAATAAAATCCATTACATCCGTTGGTCCCTGATCGGCCTGCTTGCGGTTATCGAACTTGGCCTGAAACTCGGGATGCTTTAATCTAACTTCGGTAAAGAAAACCGATTCAGCCATATCGGAATTATTATTATGCTGACGTATGTTATTAAATCTGTCAATTTCCCTGAACATATCATGCTGTGGCGCTTTCAGAATTTCCTGAAGGAAGACCTCGAAATAAAATATCAATTTCGCCGAAGGCTTCATATTGGAGGGGAGATTGTATTTCGGAAGGTCCCTGTAATAGCCGGTAATATTATCAATACAGCGACTAAACTCGATGACATAATCAACCCAGCGGCCATGTTCACTGCGCAGCGATTCAATCAAACGCTTGTCGGACAAAGCAAGGCCAACGAAATCATCGTTCCATGTTTTTTCAAAAAGAATATTATTCTGGAAAAAATCAATATGCGCCAGCACATGATAGAAAATCATGATGTTCAGCCAGTCGGGATTATTGTCGTTATAAAACGAAATAGCCGGTCGTGAATTAATGACCGTTTCATAAGGATTATGCGGATACAACTTATATTTTCCCTGTTCACGCAGCACCTCCACATCATGCACCCAGTAATCGTATAACGTGGGTATCATATTTTTCGGAGAGAGGTTATTAAGATCGCGATTGGTGACAATGTACTCCAGCGTTTCATCATTAAACGACAAACCAGCGGCACGGGCGCGTTCTTTGCACTCCTCCATGATCTTCTTTGTATGCTGGTCTATCAGGTACATTGCCGGTTTTTTTCAATATCCAATAATCAACACTCAATACTCAATAACCAAATAAAATTCTACCTGGAAATTGGATATTCGTTATTGGATATTGGTTATTGTTTTTCAATTTATTTTTTATCACGCCAAGGCGCAAAGGTTTTTCTATTCTTTGCGATCTTTGCGACTCTGCGTGAGATTTATTTATGTCAGGATTATTTACAGATATATTTAGTTTCACAAAGCGGGAGCCTTCCCTTTGAACTGTCAAGTAATCCTTGACAGTTGCCTTGTATGAAAGTTCATTTTCTTTGAAAACATTATTAATATGCAGGCTAATATTTTGTTTGGTAGAATCAAAAAGTTCAACCATCTGAGCTTGGCTTAACCAAACCGTATCCTCTTCAATCCTGACCTCAAGACGAGTCGATTGCTTATTTGGCTGATATATGATTATTTCGTCTTTCATGTAATTTTAAAATCTGCCAAATATCTAAGCACAAACATAAGGGGCGCGTTCCTTGCACTCCTCCATTATTTTTTTTGTATGCTGGTCGATTAGGTACATTCCAAATTTATTATATAATAGCCCATTGGATTTCATCAATAAAGTTAGACTAATCGTTTAATTAAACTAGATGCATCGATCTTTATTTTTGAAAAAGCAAACCATTTTTTACCCAGATCCTTCAAAGAAGCACCAATGTGATACACTTCTTTATGATCAATGATAAGAAACCGGTCGTGTGCTTTTGTAAAGGGTTTTATTATAATTTCAGGATATTGTTCATTGTGTTTTATTAAATCGAGCATTAATGTTTTGTTCTGGTTTTTTGTGTATATAGTAGCAGTTACACCCGTTTTCCTTTTTGAAAGCAGAAGCAACACTCCCTCGTCAACGTAATTGTCTATTAGAATGATTGATTTTTTTGCTGATTTAATCAGCCCTGTAACAAAAACATTAGCATCGAATACCTTGCCATCGAAGAAAATGCCTTCATTGGGCGGAAGTGTTGTTTTTAACTGAAAATCTATTTCGCCAAGTTTATTTTTGATATTATGAACATCATACTCCAAACGGTCAATACGGTTATTTACAGCATAGCCCTTCAGCAGGTATTCTTTCAGAATTTTGTTTGCCCAGATACGGAATTGAATGCCTCGCTGTGATTTTACACGATAACCGATGGATATAATCATATCCAGATTATAAAATTCTACCTGGTATATTTTTCCATCGGCAGCAGTTGTCGCAAATTTTGCGACAACTTGAAACCCTTTCAATTCCTCACGGAGGGCGTTGACAATATGCTTGCCTATCGTTTTTATATCCCGGTCAAACAAAACCGATAATTGATGCCGGTTAAGCCAAACCATATCCTTTTCAATCCTTACCTCAAGACGGGCAGATTTTGCATCTGGCTGATATATGATAATTTCGTCTTTCATGTAATTTTAAACTCTGCCAAATACCCAACCGCAAATATCAAGGTAAAACCTTAATTTTATTCTTAGGAGTTGGGTATTCGTTATTGGTTTTTATAAACTTTAAACTAAATTACTTCACAATTTGCTTTACATAGATTTTGCCATCGTCAACAATTCTTACAACATAAACTCCCTGTGCAAAATTTCGCATATCTATTTCTGATAAATTAACTTGTTTTAAAAATGTACCATCAATAGAAAAAATACTAACAATAGGGTTTTCAACTCCTGTAATGAAAAATTTATCAGTTACCGGATTGGGGAAAAGACCAACAATATTTTCTTGATTGAAAATTTGAATATTTGAATAAGTAGAATCATTG
>JAZDMF010000002.1:0-7858 GCA_043801235.1 Bacteroidota bacterium
CACTATTTTGTTATCCGCAAAAGAAATTTCATTGTATCAACCCCATCCGCATAATCCCATAACTCAGGTTGCTGGCTTTTTCCCAAAGGAGTAATATTTTCCATGATTGACTCTTTCCCTGCTACGCACTGAAGTTTATCCTTTTCTGAAAGAATATATTTTTTTACTTCTTCAATATTGTTGTATTGCTGATAGTTCAAAACTGATACAGGCGATGAGAGTGCAGTGTTTTCGGTAAAAAGCATAAATCCGTTATCAATATTCTTCGTTTTATTCAAGAGGAAAATAGATTTGTTATAATCATAATTGTTCATGTACTTATTATGCATAGACAAAATGCTGCTGTATTTTTGAATTGCAGGAAATAACGAACGTATATTATAATCTTCAGGGATAAATACTTTTGAAACACTGCGGCAACCGAGTCCAAAATAAAGGCAAATATCATCGGCCAGTCCCAAAAGATCTGCTTCACTCTCCTGCCCTGTCAGCACGGCCATGCTGCTGCGGTTTCGGCGGATTATGTGCGGATATTTTCCGAAATAATATTCAAAATATCGTGATGAATTGTCGGAACCTGTCGCAATCACTGCATCAAATCCTTCGGCTTTTCCTTCAATAAAATGAATACGTTCTGCAAAAGACGGTTCAATTGATACAAGCATTTCTGTTATTGCTGGTAATAAAATATTATCATCCGAAGATAATTTTCCAATAAAATTATTTCCGGAAATAAGCACTGAAAGAAAGTCATGAAAGCCTACAAGAGGAATATTTCCGGCCATTACAACCAATACATTATTTGGTTTTTGTTTTCCTGCTTCTGGTAATGAATAAGTAGAAATCCACTGCTGTAGTTTTTCTTCCTGAAGCATTGAAGCAATTGATTTTACAGAAAATATAACATTTTCGCGGGTAAACCAGTTGTTATGTTCATAGCTTTTATTAATAATACTTTCAAAACTTTCCGGAGAACCGTTTTCTGAATAAGTCAAAAGCATTTTTCCCAGTTCTGAAAATGCTTTCATTCGTTGCTGCAGTGGAATCATAAAATTTAATTTTAGGCAAAAATAGGAATACCATTCTGAAAGCTACACAATAAAATGCTATTTTTGTCATTATAATATTGGAAGAATTTCCTAAATGAGAAAAATCCCTTTTTTATATTTACTGATTTTCATATCACTTCAGGTCTTTCCGCAAATGAATGAAGATTTTGCAAAAGCGGAAGATTCTCTCAAAATTCTGGGAAACCTGATTCTTAACGGTGAAAGCGATTTCATTAAATACAATGCAAATGAAAAATTTCTGATTTTGCTTGAAGGCACGCTGATCAGCGAAAATTCATTCAAATATCCTTTTGATTCGCTTACCATGATAGCCCGGATCACTTCGCCAGACAATAAATTCCGAATATTTAACTGGAATATAAAAAAGTCTGACAACACTTATGAATATTTCGGCATCATACAGGTCTGGAATAAAAAACAAAAAAAACATGTCCTTTATCCCTTAAATGACAACTCTGATAAAATTACAAAGCCTGAATCCCAACTTCTCGATAACCTTAACTGGTATGGAGCGCATTACTACAAACTTATTTATAACAAATCGGGCGGAAAGAAATATTATACGCTGCTCGGCTGGGATGGCAACGATTTGCTTACGCAGAAAAAAATTATCGATGTACTGGTTTTCCATTCTAATGATAAACCTGTTTTTGGTGCTACCATTTTCAAGTACAACAAAAAAGTTCAGAAGCGTGTAATATTCGAGTATTCCGCAACCACTTCCATGTCGCTTAAATTCGAAAAGCAGTACATGCTTTATGGTAAAAAGCCCCGCAAAATGATTGTTTTCGACAGGCTTGCCCCCCTTGATCCAAATCTGGAAGGACAATACCAGTTTTACTATCCTGAAACAAATATTTTTGATGCTTTTATTTTCCGAATGGGGAAATGGGCCATGCTGAAAGACGTGGATGCACGGATGCAAAAAATGACCAAAGAAGAAAAGGCGAAAATTAAAAAAATAATCAAAGAGCAGAAAAAGCACCAGCGGAACTAGTGTGATGTTAAATATAATTCTGTTACAAATAAATTTCGAATATCCAACATCCAATATCGAATGATGAAGTAAAATTAGGTTATTGCCTGCCTTGCCGGTCAGGTTTGGCATTATTGCCTGCCTGCAGTAGGCAGGGATATTAATATACCACATTTTATTTTTAACTTAGCACTATATTTATCTGCAATAACTTACCACTTCATAATTTCTTTCAAAAATTTTTCTTTTAATATATCATGATATCAAAATATTTTGCAATTTTGACCATTAATAGCAAACGGATTTTATAAACTATAAAAAAATTATACAATATGAAAAAAGTTCATAACTTTAATGCAGGGCCTTCGATTCTGCCCAGGATAGCTATTGAAAACACTGCGAAAGCTGTTCTTGACCTGAATGGTATCGGAATGTCAATACTTGAAATTTCGCATCGCAGCAAGGATTTTCAAGCAGTGATTGATGAAGCTGTAGCTTTATTCAAAGAACAACTTGGTGTTCCCGAAGGATATCATGTGCTGTTCCTTGGTGGTGGCGCCAGCATGCAGTTCTGCATGGTTCCTTTCAATCTTTTTGAAAAGAAGGCGGCATATCTGGAAACAGGCGTATGGGCTAAGAAAGCAATTAAAGAAGCCAAAGGTTTCGGCGAAGTACAAATTGTTGCTTCATCCGCCGATAAAAATTTCACCTATATTCCAAAAGGATGGGAAATACCGATAGATGTCGATTATATGCACATCACTACAAATAATACTATTTATGGTTCGGAAATAAGGTATGACATGGACAGCCCGGTTCCATTGGTTGCCGATATGTCATCGGATATTTTCAGCCGTCCTGTTGATGTTAAAAAATATGCACTGATTTACGGTGGCGCTCAGAAAAACCTAGGGCCTGCGGGAGTTACATTTGTTATTGTACGCGAAGATGCGCTTGGCAAAGTAAGCCGCAAAATACCTTCTATGCTCGATTACAGAACACATATTGCAGAAGGTTCTATGTTCAATACTCCTCCTTGTCTTCCGATATACACTGTTATGGAAACACTGCGCTGGCTGAAAGCTTTAGGCGGAGTGAAAATGATGGAAGAAATGAATAAAAAGAAAGCACAGTTGCTTTATGATGAAATAGATAACAGCAAAATATTTGTCGGAACTGTTGCAAAGGATGACCGTTCACTCATGAACATTTGTTTTGTAATGAAACCCGACTATGTAAATCTTGAAGATGAATTCATGAATTTTGCTAAAGCCAACAACATGGTTGGAATCAAAGGCCACCGCTCTGTCGGAGGCTTCAGAGCTTCTACATACAATGCATTGCCTATCGAAAGTGTTCAGGCTTTGGTTGACTGTATGAAAGAGTTTGAAAAACAGAAAGCTTAATACAGTTCAAAGTTCACAGTTTAATGTTCAAAGTTTTATAATAAAAAAGATATGACAAAAATATTAATAGCAACCGAAAAACCCTTTGCTGCTGTGGCAGTGAACGGAATAAAAAAAATATTTGATGAAGCCGGTTTCGAAACCATACTTCTGGAAAAATATACAGACCTTAATGATTTCATTAAAGCTGCTGCTGCTGCTGACGCTGTAATTATCAGAAGCGACAAGGCAACCAAAGACGTGATCAATGCAGGGGAAAACCTGAAGATCATAGTTCGCGCAGGTGCAGGATACGATAATGTAGACCTTGCTGCTGCTACCACAAAAGGTGTATGTGTAATGAACACTCCCGGACAAAATTCCAATGGTGTTGCAGAGCTTGCAGCAGGTATGATGGTCTTTATGGCCCGTGCACAGTTTAAAGGAGGCGCAGGTTCCGAACTGAAAGGAAAGAAATTAGGTCTGCACGCCTACGGCTACGTTCCCAGAATGCTTGCCCATATTGCCAAAGGATTTGGAATGGAAATCTATGCTTACGATCCATTTATTCCTGAAGAAAATATTACTAAAGACGGAGTAAAAGTTGTTAAGAACCTTGATGAACTTTATTCAACTTGTCAATATGTATCGCTGCATATTCCTGCGAACGACAAAACAAAAAAATCAATAAATGCAGCCCTGATGTCGAAAATGCCTAAAGGCGGCACTATTGTGAATACAGCACGTAAAGAAGTGATGAATGAAGATGACCTGAAAAAGATTTTCGAAGAACGCCCCGACTTTAAATACATCAGCGATATTGCACCTGACTGCCATGCAGACCTCCAGAAATATGAAGTACGCTATTACAGCACTCCCAAAAAACAGGGAGCTGAAACTTCGGAGGCCAATGTGAATGCAGGACTTGCGGCCGCCAATCAAATTGTGAATTTTTTGAAAAACGGGGACCGGACTTGTCAGGTTAACAAATAATATTTAGTAAAAGAGGAATGAGTAAAAGAGTGAAATAGGAGACTTTGAACTATTTCACTTTTTCATTAACATAAAAAACAACAAATGGAAGAAGTAAAATTTGATTTCGAAGATTTAAAAGTTTATCAAAAATCTCTGGATTTTATTGATATAATTTATAAAATCACAAAGAAATTTCCAAAAGAAGAATTGTATATCCTGACTTCTCAGTTCATCAGAGCTTCTAACTCTATTGCGTTGAATACTGCCGAAGGTTATGGCGAAACAAAACCACTGTTTTTAAGATATGCTAAAATTGCTAAAGGTTCATTACGTGAATGCGTTGTATGTTTGACAATTTCTTATCGCCAGAAATATATTAGCGAAGCAGAGAACAATGAACTTCGATACAAATTGGCTGAAATTTCAAAGATGCTAAGCGGTCTTGTAAACTATGTTAAATCAAAAATCTAAATTATCCTAATTTACTATTTCTCTAAATTCTAATTTACTATTTTACTACAAACCTAATTAACTATTTTACCATTATGTCAATAATAAAACCCTTCAAAGGATTGCGGCCACCGAAAGAAATTGTGAAAGAAGTTGCTTCGCGCCCTTATGATGTACTTAACTCAGCAGAAGCAAGAGCAGAAGCAACAGAAAAATCGCTGCTGCACATTACAAAACCGGAAATAGATTTTGCCCCCGGAACAGATGAGCACATACAAGAAGTATATGATAAAGCTGTTGTAAATTTTAAAAAGTGGCAGAAAAACGGATGGCTCATTCCTGAAAAAAAAGAAATGTATTATGTGTATGCACAAACTATGGATGGCCGTACACAGTATGGATTGGTGGCCTGCGCCAACGTTGATGATTACATGAATGGAATTATCAAAAAGCATGAACTTACGCGTAAAGATAAAGAAGAAGACCGCATGAAGCATGTCCGGATCAATAACGCGAACATTGAACCTGTATTCTTCTCCTACCCTGCTGTTACTGAGATTGACGAGATCATAAATAAAATTATCAAGAATCCACCGATATATGATTTTGTTGCAGCCGATGGCTTTGGTCACCATTTCTGGCTTATTGATGATGATGCAACAATAAAAAAGATTACGGAAATTTTCACAACAAAAGTTCCATATTTATATGTAGCCGACGGCCATCACCGTACTGCTGCAGCTGCTTTGGTTGGGAATGAAAAGAAACAGAAAAATACGAACCATACAGGAAAAGAAGAATACAATTATTTTCTTGCAGTTATTTTTCCCGACAACCAGTTAAAGATAATTGATTATAACCGTGTGGTAAAAGATCTGAACGGATTAACAACTGCGCAGCTTATTGAAAAATTAAAAGAAAATTTTACAGTTACAGAAAAAGGAACTGAAATTTACAAACCAGCAAAGCTGCATGAGTTCAGCATGTATATTGACGGGAAATGGTATTCGCTGAATGCAAAGCCCGGAACATACAATGATGACGACCCTATCGGAGTTCTTGATGTTACAATACTTTCCAATCTTGTTTTCAATAATATTCTGGGAATAACCGATCTGCGAACTTCGAAGCGGATTGATTTTGTTGGTGGCATCCGTGGTCTTGGAGAGTTGAAGAAAAGAGTTGACAGCGGCGAAATGAAAATTGCTTTTGCCCTTTATGCTGTTTCGATGAAACAATTAATAACCATTGCTGATACAGGAAATATTATGCCTCCAAAAACTACATGGTTCGAACCCAAATTAAGAAGCGGACTGGTAGTGCATTTATTAGACTGACAAAACAACATCAATGAAAAGCTCCTTCCATTAAGGGGCTTTTTTTATTTATACTATAATGCTAATTTTAATATTTTTACTGCATAATACTACTTCATGATTAAAACGCAGAATCTCCGGTTCAACATAACAAAAACTTCTGTTTTCTTTTTATTCGGGATGCTGTATTGTATTATATCCCTTGTCAATCATTACATGTTTCGCACAAATGCTCACGATTACGGGATCTACAGTCAGGCACTATACGATTACGCACATTTCCGCATAAATAACAACAGCGTTATACAGCCCGGATTTGGTAACATTCTTGGCGATCATTTCGAATTGCTGATGATGATTGTTTCTCCCATGTATTATATTTTCGGTTCATATACCCTACTGATATTTCAGATTACTGCAATACTTATTGGCGGACAAGCAGTATACAAGTATGTTGAACTCATCAGCAATAACAGAAAATTTGCACTGGCGGCATTGATACAGTTTTTCCTTTTCTTCGGAATATATTCAGCACTTGCTTTCGATTATCATAACAATGTAGTTGGCACTATGACGGTTCCCTGGATACTTTTTTTTATTAATAAAAGCAAATGGAAGCAGACCATTTTCTGTTTCATTATTTTCCTGATCTCAAAGGAAAATATGGCGCTCTGGGGTTTCTTCATTTTTGCAGGGCTGATGATAAAATACAGGAAAGACCATAAAAAACTTTTATGGTCAGCAATACTGGCTGCAATCAGCATCATCTATTTTCTGATCATTGTAAAATGCGTCATCCCTTCTTTGGGTAAAGGTGGTGAAGGGTATCTGCATTTCAGGTATGCAGCACTTGGCAGCAATATTAGCGAAGCTATAGGAACACTGATAACAAAACCCTTTTATGCTTTTAAATTATTATTTGTAAACCATCTCGGCATCCCTGCCTGCGATTATGTAAAAACAGAATTACATATTGCTGTATTGCTTTCCGGAGGCATTCTCCTTTTCCGAAGGCCATATTATCTGCTGATGCTTCTTCCTATTTATGGGCAAAAAATGTTCTGTGATTATTATACCTATTGGGGTTTAGGATTCCATTATTCTGTAGAATTTCTTCCAATACTTACCCTTGGTGCTTTTTCCATAATCAATGATTTTGAAAAACAAAGAATAAGAAGAGTATTTGTTTACGCTTTGATATTAATGACTGCAGCCGTTTCATTCCGGTCATGGGATTACACTTATACTTATTTCAACAGGCAGAAGCAGCGTTTTTATCAGAAGCCGCATTATTCAAGATCGTTTGAAATTAAGGAAGCATATGTATCGCTTAAACTTATTCCAGATGATGCTTCGGTTTGCGCACAGGATGAGTTTGTACCGCATTTATGCTCAAGGGAAAAAATATATTTATATCCCTTTATCGCAGATGCGGAATATATTTACATAAACAAGGAAGCAAACTTTTATCCTTACGAAACACAACTACAATATGACGCAAGTATTGATTCAATGAATAATTCAACGGATTGGGATAAAATTTACGATAAGAATTTCACACAGATATTTAAAAGGAAAAAATAATATGGAAATCAGAGATAACCTTTTAAAACTGAAACAACAAATACCGGAACATGTAAAGCTTATTGCCGTAAGCAAAACAAAACCAGCAGAGCGAATTCTTGA
>JAZDMF010000007.1:0-36661 GCA_043801235.1 Bacteroidota bacterium
CGAATGTGTTCAGTACACATATGTTGTTGAGGAAAGCAATAACGGCGGCACTTCGGCTACCATGTCGCTTGGATGGAACACTCCTGATGAAGGTGCTTTATTTGTTAATCCCCAATCATTAATGTGGCAATATGCCAGCGGTTCATGGGCTTCGCTTACAGGAGTCATGGGTGCAAACACAAATTTTCCGGCCACCGACTGGTATTACCAGACTTCAGGAATTACTGATTTTTCTGCTACTGCGAACAGATTCATTTTAAGAAGCACTGAACAACTCACGATAATTATTCCGCCAGACGATTCTGCAATATGTACAGGCAACAATGCCATTTTCACTGTTACCGCAACCGGAACTCCGCCTTTGAATTACCAATGGCAGTCGAATTGCGGCTCGGGATGGGTTAACCTTACAAATACAGGAATATATTCAGGGGCAACTACTGATTCCTTAATAATAACTGGTGCAAATACCGGAATGGACAGTTGCTTTTTCCAGTGTATAGTATCAAATGGTACCAGTGCTGACACTTCAGACCCTGCAATCCTTACAGTAAATTCAAATTTACCCGTTAGTGTGAATATTGCTGCAAATCCGTCAACAATAATTTGTACCGGCGAGAATGTAACTTTCAATGCAACGCCCACGAATGGCGGCACATCACCAACATATCAGTGGCAACTTAACGGAACAAATATTGGCACGAACAGTTCGACCTATTCCAATTCAACATTGTCATCCGGCGATATAATTAACTGTATCATCAACTCATCTGAAAGTTGTGCATCAGGTCCTGACACATCAAACCTGCTGGCCATTACCGTAAATACGGCTCCTGTTGCATCAATTACAGGTCCTGTTTCGTTCTGCCAGGGCGATTCTGTATTATTAAGTTCAAACTCCGGAACAGGAATTACCTGTCAGTGGCAAATGAATGGAGCAAATATTCCTGGTTCTGTTGATTCGGTTTTATATGTTTCACAGGCCGGTGCTTATTCTGTTATTGTAAGTAACAACTGCGGTTCTGATACTTCAGTTCAGGTTACTGTTAGTCAAATGCCTTTGCCCACAGCCTTAATTTCGCCATCCGGCGCAGTAAGTATTTGTCAGGGAGGAACTGCCCTTCTGAATTCGAATACAGATCAGGGATATTCATATCAGTGGCAAATGAACGGAGCAAATATTTCAGGTGCTATTGATTCAATATATACAGCAATGGTTCCGGGAAATTACACGGTTGTAGTTACCAACAACTGCGGTTCCGCAACATCATTACCTGTTACAGTTACAGTATTGTTACCGCCAAGGGCAATGGCAGTTCCGACAGGGCCTGTAAATTTCTGTGCAGGAGGCTCTGTTATATTAATTGCAAACTCTGATACCAGTATCGCTTACCAATGGCAGATGAATGGAACTGATATCAGCGGAGCCACTTCTTCAACTTACAATGCAAATCAGGCAGGTGATTATTCAGTAATCGCATCAAATATCTGCGGATCGGATACATCTGCATTTATTATTGTTGATATTTACCAGTCGCCTTCAGTTGATGCCGGCGATTCAATAACAATAATTGCCGGAGCTTCCACAACATTGACTGCAACAGCAACTGACGGCACCTCGCCGTATACTTATAACTGGAACCCTCCGTCGACACTGGATAATCCGTTGGTTCAAAATCCTGTTGCAAGTCCGCTGGAAACGACAACATATACTATTATTGTTACTGACGCCAACGGCTGCAGCAGCACAGATACGGTTACAGTGTACGTTGATTACGAGATGGACATTTATCTTCCCACCGGCTTCTCACCGAACGGCGATAATGAGAATGATGTGTTATATGTAAGAGGCCATGGCATTAAATACCTTGATCTGATTATTTATGACAGATGGGGTGAGAAAATTTTTGAAACAACCCATCAGGCAGACGGATGGGACGGCACATATAAGGGAAAGGCTCTTGATCCGGCTGTTTTCGTGTATTATCTGAATGCCATATTTTACAACAATGAAGAGGTAACTAAAAAAGGAAATATTACTCTGGTGAAATAATGAGAAAAAGTTTTTCTGTCATATTGATTTTATTATTCTGCAAAGGCTTTTTAATTGCGCAGGATGTACATTTTTCACAGATCAATAATACTCCTTTGATTTTGAATCCGTCATTGGCAGGTTTTGTCACCGGTGATACCCGCACCATACTTAATTACAAGGAACAATGGAGAAGCATTACAGTTCCCTATCAAACCATTGCCGCTTCATTTGACATGCCGTTATTCAAGAAAAAATGGAGAACCGATTACATTGGCATTGGAGCTTCGCTTTACAGCGATAAAGCCGGGGATGCCGGCATGGGGACAACTTCTTTTAATTTTTCTCTTTCCTATAGCAGGACTCTTAGAAATTCTGCCAATATTTTATTCGGAATGCAGACGAGCTACGGCCAGAGGAATTGTGATATTACCAAGTTATCATGGGATAACCAGTACAACGGAAGCAGTTACGATCCTACTCTTCCTTCAAACGAACCATTTACTTTTAACAACAACTTTTCATATTTCGACCTGGGAGCAGGCGCAGCGTGGACTACAGCGCCTACCAGGTATTTCAAGTCATTGCTTGGTGTTTCTCTTTTTCATATAACCCAGCCTAAACTTTATTATTACGAAACCAGCGATGAACGTCTTTATTCAAAACTGGTTGTTCATGGCAGCATCAATTTTACTAAAAGGCACACCAACATGACGTACATCCCTTCTTTTATTTATTTCAGGCAGGGCCCTCAGCAGGAATTGACTTTTGGTTCATTATTCAGGTATCGATTGCGCGAAGCTTCCAAATATACAGGCTATTACGAAGAAAAAGCAATATGTTTCGGAGTATGGTACCGATTTAATGATGCTGTGATCCCATGCATCCGATATGAATTTGACGGAAAATATTTTATTGAAGTAAGTTATGATACCAATGTTTCGGAACTTACCAACGCAAGCCATGCACGCGGCGGATTTGAGATATCGCTTATATTCATCACCCACGGGAAAAACAAACGAGACCTGGCAAAACCAAAGTTCCGTTAGTTTTTCAGTAACGATCCTCTAAATCTTTTAATTTTTCTGCCAGTATATTCACAAAATTTTGTAACGGGCTTTTTGCAAGCATTTCAGTCATGGCATTCAGTTCGGCATACATTATAATCCTTCCGTACGATTGATTTTCCGCTGCTTCTGAAATTTCACATTCAAGGGTGAATTGAAGCGGAGTTTCATCATCGGAAGTCATGAGAATTTTTGAAGAAGGAATACGCTCAGTTATTTTCAAAGATATATCTGCCATACCCTTAATGGTAAATGTGCAGCGGTCTTTATCCGATTTCCACTTTATTACCTGTTCGGGCATCAGTTTTCCGAAATTATTCATGTCGTTCAAAAAACCGAAAACTCTTTCCTGTGTTTTATTTATTAACGCTGCATCGCTTTCTATACGGGTCATTTGAGGATTATTTTTATAAAATTAGAGATATTTTTTAGTCAGCAGTATTCCGTCGACAGTCTGCAATGTTCAAATAATTATAAACTGTCATTGGTCATCTCAGTCATTAGTGAAATAATTGCTGATTGCTGAGTAAGTACCGCCTGCTATTTCTACTACTTCCCCCACTCATCAGGTTTCTCGCGCCATTCGGCTAAAGTAACCAGATCTTTTTCTTCAACATAACCGCTTTTCACAGCCTGCTCAATAAGGTATTCATAATTGCTTAAAGTTACAGCAGGGCATTTTGCTTTATTAAATGCTTCTTCGGCAACAGGAAAACCATAAGTGAATATTGCCGCCATTCCTTTAACTTCACAGCCAGCTTTTCTGAGAGCATCAACTGCTTTCAGGCTGCTTCCGCCTGTGGAAATAAGATCCTCAATAATTACCACAGATTGCCCTGATTCCACCACACCTTCAATTTTATTTTCGAGTCCATGGCTTTTTTCCGATTGACGGATATAAACAAATGGTAAGCCCATTTCCTGTGCAACAAGTACACCGTGAGGAATGCCTCCGGTAGCAACTCCGGCAATCACATCAGGTGCGCCAAATTCTTCGTTAATCACCTTTACGAACTGCTGTCGTATGTATGTTCTTACCTTGGGGTAAGATAATGTTTTCCGGTTATCGCAATAGATTGGCGATTTCCAACCCGAAGCCCAGGTAAAAGGTTTGGAAACTTCAAGTTTTATTGCTTTAATTTGCAGAAGAAATTCTGCTACTTTTAATGCTGATTCGTTATTCAATTTCATAAGGCAAATGTATAAAGTTTTTATTAATAACAAATGTATAGTGTTTTCGGGCAATCCGGATGATGTTTCATTACGTGAAGCTAAAATCCACAGGTTTATTTCAGAGTCTGAACTTTTTCAGGCCATTGATGGTTTTGAAAAAGATAAAATTGCTGATAAACTTTACGTAACGGGCGACGCTGAAAAAATCATATCACTTTTTCCTGTTATTGAAGCTGCAGGCGGACTTGTAAAAAAAGTCTCGGGAGAAATACTTTTTATTTTCCGCTACGGCAAATGGGATCTTCCTAAGGGGAAATGCGAAGAAGGCGAAAAACCAGCAGAAACAGCAGTAAGGGAAGTTTTGGAAGAAACCGGAATAAAAGGACTATCTATCACAAAAGAACTTATCCCCACTTATCACACATATAAAATTGAAGGTAAAAGAGTAATAAAAAAAACCTGGTGGTTTGAAATGTCCTATACAGACGACTCAGGAATATTGCCTCAGAAAATTGAAGATATTACTGTGGTAAAATGGTTAACTCAAAAGGATATTCCCTGGGTAATGCGCGATTCATATGCATCGGTGATTGAACTGCTGACACAAACCGGAAATCTGTAACGGCTGTTGTTCGTTGTTGCGCTGGACGTTTTTCCGTTCTGGATTTTGATATATATATTTCTTACCGACTACTGTGGACTGAAATCCGCACTCACTACAATTATGGCTTTTTCATTTTTTTACCACTTAGCACACTAAGAACACTTAGCTTTCACAAAGAAAAATAATATTTACCTGAGTATTGTAGATTGAAGACTGTGGACGAAAGACTGCCTACTGCTGCCGCCACTGCTACTAAAAAATCTATTTTTTCTCTTTGGTCAGATCAAAAAGATATTCATTCAGGTTTTCGCTTGGGGTTATTGCTGGATTCTGATGTATCTTTCCATCAGGATCGATCATGATGAACTTTGGAAATGCTCTGACATCATAGTTTTCAATAAGTTCAGAACTGCCTCCCCGATGCAGTGATGTAAAGCCAAAGGATTTTTGTTTCATATAGTGATAGAAAGTCATATATTCCTTGTCGCATGATATTCCAACAAATTCAATTTTTGTCCCATATTTTTCAATCAGTTTTTCAATCAGTTCCATTTCTGCGATACAGGGAACACACCAGGTTGTCCAGAAAATAAGGTAAACATATTTACCTTTGTTCAACTCTGTCAATGAATATTTTTCTCCATTCATATCTTTAAGTGAAAATGGGGGAGCGATAGTACCTTTTGTCAGTTTAGTGAAAATACTCATATAGTTTGATGCCGCTGTTTTGTGTTCCGGAAATTTGCTGCTATCGGCAATATATTGCAGCATACTGAGAACAGCAACCTGATCATATGTTTTTTTATAATATATTTCAGCGAGGCATTTTACCGCAACCAATTCCCTTATAATTTCATTCTGCAGTATCGAATCCTTTCCCAGTGAATCAAGAAATGCAGGCATGCTTTTTAACTCATTGATGGTTTTTTCCAGATCAGTGCTTTTAATTTTAGATGATTCCATTGTTACATATTCCGTGAAAAAATCATTGAAGAATTCCATATAACCCGTGTTCTTGTATAATACAGGCTGTGAGAAAAAATATTTTTCAGCAATGGAGTAATTGTCTGCAAGCTGGGCAAGTTGCTCAACGGATGCTAACCTGTATCGAACCAGCTCTGAAAAATATGCATTGCTTATGCTGCTGTATTTATTATTGATTTGTATCCTGAACGAATCAACTTTTGACTTATTTCTTTGCTTTATCAGCGAAACATAGTTGCTGTACATGAACCTGTCGTAATCATCATTAAAATGATAAATCAGGTTGTTCAGTTCGGTGCTGTCGGTATTTTCAATAGTTAACACAAGATCTTTGGTGTTGAGGTAAGGATTTGATTTATCATCAGCTGATTTGCAATCATCACATTTTATCTGCAGATTGTATGTTTTACCTGGTTCAACATATAATGGAGCACGCGTGAATCCAACCTTTACATAAGTAAAAATTGTTTCACCGGTAGTAAATGAAAAGTTGAAATTGCCCAGGGTATCGATTTTTCCAGAAGCAATTTTTGTCATGGTACAGCTCAGCAGGTCGGAATAAGCATACACATCGAGTGCTTTCCCTTCTGCACCTTTGGCAATACCTTTAAGCGTAACATTCTGAGCATAAATGAAAACAGAACTGCAAAAAATGATAAATAAAAGGGTGATGATCTTTTTCACGAATGATACAGCGGTTTTTTGTTATTACGTATCCTTTACAAGTTTAGTGCCTATATCAGCTTATATACATATGCACTCTTAATTTATTAACGATTGCTGACCAACCAACTTTGCCGTCTAGGCGGGCGATTGACGATTGCAGAAGTATATAATCAAGAATCGGAATTCGTTAATTGTTAATCAAATTTTATTTTAAATCGACTCTATCCGGCACAAACTGCTTTACGCTTCCTCCATGCCTGTGAATGTCGCGAACTATTGAGGAATTTAGATGAGTGTATTCAGGTGCAGTTAAAATAAAGATGGTTTCAATGTTATGATAAATGCATTTGTTCATTTGTCCTATGCTGCGTTCAAATTCAAAGTCGGCTGAAGTGCGCAGCCCTCTCAAAATATATTTGGCCTTATTTTTTTTACAAAAATCAACCGTAAGCCCTCTGTATTGGGCAACTTTCACCGATGCATATTTTTCAAAAACCTTCTTTATCCAATTTTTTCGCTGCTCAAGAGTGAAATAGCTTTTTTTTCCGGAATTTTCACCGACAGCAATAATTATTTCATCGAACAGCGGAAGAGCACGGATAATGACTGATTCATGACCCTTCGTTATTGGATCGAAAGAGCCGGGAAAAACAGCGGTTTTTTTCATTTCTTTATTTTTTATATTACAAAGATAATTTTTTAAAATGAACCATTTTATGTTACTATTTCAGGATTTTCATTAATTTTAAGAAAAAATTATAATGAAGCCTTGTCATAAAATTATTCTCTCAATTTTTTCTCTGTTAATTTCACATTCACTGAACGCGCAGCAGGAAAATATTGTATTCCCGACAACTATTTTTCCCGAACTCACAAAAGCCGCACTTTCCGGTAATCACAAAATTCAGGAAAATATTGCAGAAAAAAATCAGCAGGTTCCCGGAGCATCTCAGATGATGTGCAAAATGAACGTTCTGAAATCATTCAAAATTCCCGCAAATAAGAAATCAACCGACACTTTAATTGTTACATCTGATCAAACCATCACCGGCAACTATGTTCAGAACGGACCCATTTTTATTGCAGACAATGCTACACTAACGATAATCAATGCAAACGTAACAGCCCTTGGAGATATTTACCTGTTCGGGTATAATTCTCAATTGATAGTTGATTCCTCAACAATTTATTCACCTCAGCAATATTTTTACCAGCGAACTTTAGGTGTCACTCAAAACGGGAAAGTTCACATACATAATTCAACTCTTGATTTCAGCGGACTTTCGCATAATGTTTTCGCAACCGACAGCGCCGATATTGAAATGATAAACGTTACCAAGAACGGTTGGGCCACAAATGGTTTCTGGGGAAATGCAAAATTCTATATGGATAACTGCAACCAGGCAGGCGAATATATTATCATTGGAAATATTGACCTGAAATTCAAAAACACAAAAACTATTTTACTCTGGCACCAGTTTCCCGATACTGCTGTGATCAATTACGCCTTTCCTGCCCCCGATACCGTTTACAATTACATTTTCAACAACAACATTCCTGGAATTGATGGCATTGAATACAATGTGGAAGTCGACACGTGCTATGATGTGATGTGGGCAATAATGCCTACAACAAACTCGGATGTAACCCTTTCCAATTCCACCATCCGCGCAATAGGTGTGTGGTTCGAAGGAAACGACACGCTTAATGTTAACGGTCTTGTGAACAACAGTACGTATTCAAATTTCATTGCACCACTCTCCGACCGGCATTTACAATTGATTAATTCGAAAGTGCAGACATGGAGCCTTTATCCAATGACAGGAACAAATCTTAACATTACAGGATGTATTGTTGGCGAGATTGGTGCTATGGGACATTCAAGCGTTTACGGGCAAAATATTTTTGTGGATGGCAGCGGAGGTTACTTCTGGTCCAACGACACAACGCTGACTGTTGCAGCATTTACAAGCACTTCAAGTTATGTTCGCAGCGAAAGGAACGGAATTTTTATTTACGCATACTCATCCATTGTCAACGGGTATCCTTCTGCACTTGGCACTTCTGTAATGATTGTGATGCAGAGCAATGTTCCGCAACCGCCAATTGCCTATGACGGTTCAGCAGCATGGTACGGCTTTATTGAACAACCTTTCGATACATACATTGATACAATAGTAGCTATAACAGGCTCGGCCTGGATTGAACGCGGACCAATATGTATCCTTATGGAATTTAAAAGTTATCATGTTTATTACCAGAAAGCAGGAGAAACAGTATGGACAGAAATTACCTGCGACTCGCTAAACCAGAAATATGATGACACTCTTGCTTTATGGAACACAGCAGGACTTGCTGCAGGACAATACAATGTAAAGCTTGTAATCCGCGACACATGGGGCTGGGCAGCCGAAGGAGTAAAATCAGTGAATGTAATGCCACAAATACTTGTTGGACTTTCAGAAAATTCCCCGGAAAACAATTTTATTATTTTCCCGAATCCTGCTGTAGATTTTCTGAATCTTCAGGTGAAAGGTTCAGGCCAATATTTAGGAACAATTTCGATAAAGGACATTACAGGAAAGACTGTTTTAAAATTTGACGATTTAAAATTTCAAGAAGGTAAAATAATACAGATTCCCGTAAATTCATTATGCAAAGGAATGTATGAATTGCTTATTCGTTTTGATGAAGAACAAATAATAAAAAAATTTACAGTTAAATAATTTCAATAATGAAAAAGATATTTTTTATCATTTTGGTTTCTGTCATTGCTCATGTTAATGCACAGCAAAGCGATTCGTTGACTATTTACATGAAAGCGGGGAACGCAAAATACCAGGCTAAAAACTATGCCGGTGCGCTGAAAGATTTTTCGAATGCCATACGCCTCAGCCCGAAAAATGACGAAGCATACAAAATGCGCGGAACGGTAAATTATTTTTTCGAAAAATACCCTGACGCACATGCTGATTTTAACCAGTCGCTTGAACTGAATCCCGATTGCAGCGATTGTATTTTCTATCTTTCAAAGGTTCATGAAAAACTTGGAGAAACAGGTGAAAGCATTAAAAAAATGGATGAACTTTCTGATAAAATAGCATACAGCAGCGCTATGCAGTATGTTGTCAGCGGAAATAAGCAGCTTGATTACAATAATTTTAAAGAAGCTGAAACCGAATACGACAAAGCCATTGCCATTTATCCTTATATTGCCGAAGCTTTTTACCAGAAAGGATACATACGGCTGCAGGAAGGAAAAAATAACGAGGCAATAGTACAATTCGATAAAGCGCTGAAAATTGATTCAACATATTATCTTGCTTATGCCCTGAAAGGATCGGCTTACTTTTTACTTAATAAATTTGAGGAAGCGGTAAAAAATTATACCAAGAGCATTAAATTTTCTCCCACTTATTCATATGCATACATCAGCCGCGGCAATGCTTATTACAATCTTTCGAAAACCACCGACGCCTGTGCCGACTGGAAAAAAGCGAAAGAGCTGGGATCGAAGGATGTGGACACACAACTTAATACGTTGTGTAAATAATTATAAATAACTATTTCAAATTGCAGAATGCAAATTTCAAGCTGCAAAATAAATCTGAGAATTATTTTTCATTACTGAAAAAGCTGAAATTCACCTTCCCGTATTTTCTTTGTTCCTTGAAGCAGGGATGTTTTGAAAAAGAAAGCATGCCTGTATGTTCAAGGATGAACAAGCCGTTTTCCTTTAAAATATTTTTTTTAAAAATCAATTCCGGAAGCAATTCTGCATTTTTCATTTCATAAGGGGGATCGGCAAAAATCAGGTCGTATTTCACATGACATATTTTCAAAAATGAAAACGCATCATTCCTGACGGTCCTGATATTATTAAATCCGTATTCTTCTGAAGCTTTTCTTATAAAATCAACGCAGCGTTTTTCAATATCAACAGCAGTGATATGTGCAACTCCCCGTGAAGCAAATTCATACGAGATACTTCCTGTGCCAGCAAAAAGATCGAGAACATCGATTTCTTTAAAATCGATTCTGTTTGCCAGAATATTGAACAGTCCTTCTTTTGCAATATCCGTTGTTGGCCTCACCGGCAGGTTGGCAGGAGGTTTTATTATTCTTGACTTATGTGTTCCGCTGACTATACGCATAGAAATGCCGAGAATAAAACACTGTTAATATATTGAGGAAATTCACTTATTCCTTTGCAATAGTTATATTTCTGTGATCGTGTAAAAAATTCCACATTCACAATATATCCTGATATGGCCTTTTTATATTCAACTGCATTTTCGTTCTCACCTGAAATAAATAAAGAAGTAGTTTGAAGGTTCAATTGTAATTTCTCAAAAATGTTCATCACAAAATAAACAAAATCTTCCTTGGTGCAGTATTCATAGGCATTGCATAAAACAGGTTTTCCCGTTTTGAAAACAACTGCATATAAAATATTTTCAGAAGCATACACATAAACTGCCTCCTGATGCTTGTTTTTTAAAAAACAACAGTTAAGAAAAATTGTGGCGAAATGCCTGAATTCGTGTAAAAGGAAATATCTATCAATAAAAGTATATATTTCCTGGGGCAGCCAGTAAACATTATGTGAATCTACTTTGCCCGTTTTATCAATACTGATTCCTTCGTTTGCCTGATAAGAATGCGTAAATGATAAATATTTTTTTGCGTCGCCGGGATTGAATAACTCATCAGGCACTATGGTAAATACCGGATTATCAATAAGGATTAATGCTTTTCCTGATTTTCCTGTTCCATTGTTAAGAAGTATTTTTACCAAAGCAGATTGCTTTATTTCCTCAATAATATTATTAGAATCGGTAAGATTCCTGCTTTCAAAGGCCACATATGAATTGCTTGTTGTATCGAGTATTGCATAAACAATACTTGAAGAAGAAAATTTTATCACAGGCAAATGACTTAACATAATACCTGATTTCAGAGAATCATCTGTGATGGAAATTGTTTGAGGCACGAACTAAATTATTTTCCTTAATCAAAAAATCCAAGAGCTGTTCGTTGTTCATTGTTTGTTGTTTGTAGTCAAAATAAACTGTATAAAATAACCATGAACAACAAACTACAAACCACAAACTTTTTTCAACTCAGAAATTATACTGCAATGCCAGTTCCACCCTGAAATTAGATAGTTCGCTTGCATTCAGAACATCGTAAAGATAGTCAGGAGTTCCGTATGCTGCAACTGTGTATTCAAATTCTGAAGCGAAGCTCAGGTTGTTAAAACTCCACATCAGCCGGGGCGATATCCTGTAAACATGAGCGATACTGGTTCCTCTGCCGTATGGAGCACCCCATACATTATGCAATGATCCAAGATTCTTTACGTACCCAAGAAACAATCCGGCATTGAATTTTTTCTCAAAGTTCGTTGAAATATCAGACCAAACAGAAAACTGATCAAGCGATGTATAGGTCATGCGTTGTGATATAGTGTCAATTTTCTCAACGGCAAAGCCACCTATCATAAGATGTTCATACAGGTTCTGACCAAAAACAGATTGTAGTTTTATGGTAAGTTTTTTTGTTTTCACTTTCATAAAAGCAGTGGCTGCAATGCAGTCAAGTGTTTCGTCGGCTTCCCACAAGCTGTCTGTTATAAGTCGCGGAGTCAGTTTTTTATAATCACCTCCTATACCAAAAAGTAAATTATCATTTTTTTTATACTGCAATTGCATATGCATGCTGGGAATAGCGCTGTTACGAAGATAATCATTTGTGGTGCCCAGCGGACCCATGCTTGAATAATCCCTGTTAGATGATGCTACAATAACTGCATTCAGGCTGCCAAACGATTTTGAAAACCGTATTTGTGGCTGCCGCGAGAAAGGATGAAACGGTGCGCCGGTGTTCAGCGATATAACAAAGGGTATCATTTCCGGCACATTCAGCGGATGCCAGTACTGCCCCATAATCAGTTCCGCCTTTGACCAGTTCAGCTTAATGTACGCATGGCGCAGCCGGAACGCATTATTTTCAACATTCGAGGGACCGGTAAAATCGCCTTCCATAACTCCCCTGACCTTTGCACCGAAAGCATCGGGACCAGTGGCTGTAAGTGTAATACGGGAAGCCATGGCCAGCTGGTTCAGGTTCGGATGAGCATTTACATCATTGCCATTCACATCAAGTTTCTTCATGTCGGGATAAAATAACAGCATCTGTTCACGGGCATTCACTGTTTGCCTTGTATCGAACATGGCTTCGGCTTTTACAAAGCCTGAGAATTTTATATTGAACTTTTCATCTGTGATCTGCGGCTTCGCATCCATAGCCATTCCTGCCAGGAAAAGCATAAAGAAAAAATAGCGGTTCATAGGAATTGGATTTACAGCCAAAAGTAGTAATTGTATGCTGAAAAAAAAAAATACCGGAAAACAAATTCAGTTCTTCAGGAAAGGTAAAAAAAATACGGTGATAATATTCACTAAAATAATAATGTTACCCGCATGAAATTGAAAATTCTTCAGGTATAAATAGAATTTCATTATTTTATTTCGGTAATATTGAAAAACTACCTGACAACAGTAAATTCATTGGTTTTACTGAAACCGCCTGCTGAAATCACAACTGAATAATTGCCGGCAGAAAGACTGCCGGTAACAATTGTTTCCTGATGTATCCCCGGTGCAAGTTTTCCCAATTTTTTACTCATCACTTCTTTTCCATTGATATCAATAATTGATATTTCAGCATCGGATGAAATACTTAAATCAAAAGTAACTGACAAATTATCACCTGCAGGATTCGGAAAAGCCAGAACCGAAAGAAGGGGATTACCGGATTGGAATTCAGTTATTCCGTAATGATTATAGAATTCATACGCTTCTTCGGCCGAGTTCTGGATATCGGCCAGATGATCGCCTGCTATTAACGCAAAAGCAACCACTACTGAATCATTGGGGGCCAGTACAAAGGGTCCGGAACTAATCAGATCAGCAACATCATTGCCTAACGGGTAAGTAGTATTCCGCGGCTGGTTTGTTTTTAATGCATTGTATTTTTCGTAACTGATAAAACCATCAGAAATGTTAATGCTGGTTGATGTACCGTTAGAAGTGCCGTCCTTGTCAAAAGCATAATGATGCACCGGGCCTGATGAAAGAAGCTGTATAGCAGCATAAGGGCTGCCCAGTAATGAATAAGTATATCCCATCTTATTTGCGGCATCATAATCAACCTTGTCTTTCCATAGACCATCACTCATATCCCAATCCATAAATAAGCCGGCATACAAAGTATTCAGTGTCTGCGTCCCATGATTTTTTACTGTGAACTCCATGATTATAAATTTGTCATCGGGGACAGCAGCCCATGCAAACGATTTATGTGTCACTGTTACATTCAAACGTGTGGAGGACGGAGCAAGGTTGTCGTTGAACTTGCATTCCGTTTCAAAATCAGCTATTATTTCTGGTATCACACGATGCACCACCTGTGTAGACAGAAAATCATTGTCATAATTTCCGCTTATATCACCGTATGTATTATCAGAAACCCTCGAAGTGCTTACACCTACCATAAAACCGCCTGTTGTCATGTAAGAAGCGCTGTTATCATAAGTAAATCCGATCCCCTGGCTGTAGTCACCCGGTAAATTGTAGCCAATTCTTCCTTTGCTGGTAACGGTTACTGCCAGCCTGTTCGTATCAATATCCATATAATCGACATTGATGATAACGGAGAAATACTGGTATGACTTATATGCGGTTCCATCTTCAAAGGTAAGCTTGAAGTCAACCTGCGTGCTTGCGGGAACGCCGGGCAGGATTTTTACAAGAAAAGGATCGGCTGCATTGTCCTTTATTTGAAAAGTATTCATAATGCCGAGCAAGGTAGATGAATCCAATACAGTCACATAAGGACTGCCTGTACTTATAGTAACCTTAAGTCCTGATGAAGACTCCCCCAGGTAATTTTTAAAGGTACCCACGATGCTCAAAGTATCATTTTCCACCCATGCTTCATCATTATTATCGGTAACAGTCTTTGAAATCATTACGATAGAAGGAATGTAATCCGTGGTAAGAGCTTTATATAAGTTCAGCCTTCCTGTGCCCATAAGTCCTGTCCATGGCTGATTTTCATTGCAACCGAGGGTGTCAATATTATCTGTGGTAAGTTTAAGCTGCTCGCCTATCTGGATGGCAGAATATAAAGGATAATGATTTTTAACAAGCGCTGCACCTCCGCATACGGCAGGAGCAGAAAAGGATGTTCCGCTTGAGTATCCAATATAACCGCCATTTATCCATGTTGAATAAATTCCCTCGCCGGGTGCGCATAAATCAACTTTCAGCCCATAACTTGAGCCTACGTTGATTGTGTCGCCCATTTTACAATCGTACACGTTCGTGGCAGCCACACTTATAACATTATCATACGACGCGGGATAGAAAGAATATGTGTTACCGGAATTTCCGCAGGCGGCCACAACCAAAGCATCGCAATTGTTGGTTGCATAATTAATAACCATCTGGCCATATTCTCCTGCGCCTCCAAGCCCTCCCCATGAGCAATTTATTACCGAACATCCGTGATCGGCTGCATACACAATGCTTTCATACGCCATAGTCAATGCGCCCTGCGCATCCGAAATTTTTACAGGAAGATATTTTGCCTTAAATCCCACACCCGCTATTCCTTCGCTGTTATTTACAATGGCTGATGAGATACCGGAAACAAAAACTCCATGCCCGAGTGTTTCCCATTGGGGGCAGCTGTCGTCTTCGGCAAGGTCCCAGCCGTAGAAATTATCCGAGAAGCAATCGCCATCATCGTCAATGCCGTTAATGGGATCGAGATAATTTTTCTTTATGTTATCATAAAGGTCGGGATGGAAAATATCAGTGCCTGTATCGGTAATCCCTATAACGATATTTGTGTCGCTTTGCTGAGAACACCAAGCCTTATATGCTTTAATATTAACAAGATAGTATTGAGTAAAAGAAGCACTATCAACTTCGGCACAAGGATCATTAGGAATTGAATCAACACAAGTATAGGGAGGTACAAAAAACAAATGCGGGATGTAGTGCGGTTCGGCATATTCAAAAATTCCTGATGCCAGTAAAGCATTTATTGCTTTTTCAACGGACATGTCGCTGCTGTATTTTATTTCATATATCAACGAAAGATCTTCCATTTTCTCGCCGTATTTGTTCAATTTGGCTGCAGGTGGTATCTTCCCGGGAAATTTCTTTTTTACATCTGATGCGCCAATTTTCGCAAAAACTTTTGAGAGTTTTTCGATCTGAAGGCCCTTTTCGCCGCACTGTCCGCGGTATTCCTCTTTAACATCAACAATGATTGTTTTTGCCATATAATCGCTGTCTGCTACATGGGGAGGCAGTTTGAAATATTGTATCTGTGAAAAAGAAAATAAAGGAATAAAAAACAGGAAAAGTAAAGTATACCGTATATTTTTCATTGTATGTAATTTTTTTTGCAAGATACTGAATTTTTCAATTATTTCCAAATAAATTTTCGTATTCTGGTATTTCAGCCAGAAAAGAATATTTCTGTTTTTCATGATGAACGGTGCAGCAGAAATGCTCCATTCCGTTAGTAACAATTAAATATTTCACCTTCATTGCCATATTATAAACTGCTATCTGGTCGAAAACCTTTTGTGAAATTGTCACCTCAGGAGCCTTGCATTCTATAAGCACTTCAGGGTGATGACTTTTATTAAAAACAATAATATCAAAGCGTTTTTTCATGCGATTCACATTGATTTCCTTTTCAATTCCGATTAAGCCCTGAGGATAATTCTTATGATGTACAAGCCATGCAACAAAATTCTGCCTTACCCATTCTTCAGGGGTAAGCGACACATATTTTTTCCTGATGGCATCCCAAATTTGCTTTTTACTTTCACTGATACGAAAAGTAAAATCGAATTCAGGTAAATTGAGTTTTTTCATAAAATACAAAAATAATGAATTTTAAAGCTTTGCACAGAACTTCTTTTTATTATCATAGGCAAAATACATTTTAAAAAGTTTGTTGTAAAAAAGCTGTTTATATATATTGGCCGTCATGAATACTTTAAAAAGAACATGCATGAGGGATAAGGAGGGCGCTGAAAGCGGTGCGAAGTACGGAACCCCGTATTAGCCCGGCTCCGATTGCATCGGGGACACGCCCGAAAAAAGAAAAAAGTTCAGAAAAAAAAACTAATTTTGCCATCAAATTATTTTTCATGAAATATCCATGCAAAGAAAAATTTAAACAAACAGTAATGAATATAATTAGAAAAGATTTTTTTTATAAGCATAAGTATGGATATTCACGAGTAGGCTAGTGTTGTCCCGATAGCTATCGGAAGTGGGAACGAGTAACAAAAAATCATTTTTCCTAACCTCAGAATTAAAGCACAAATAAACTTTTTAATAAAATGAAGACCAAGAAAGATATAGTTGAGAACTGGCTTCCGCGATATACAGGAACGCAGTTAGGGGAATTCGGAAAATATATTCTGCTTACAAATTTTAACAGGTATGTTAGAATGTTTGCCGAACTATACAATGTTGAGATTAAGGGACTGGACAGGTCTATGCCTTCAGCTACTGCAAATAATATTACCATTGTGAATTTCGGCATGGGCAGCGCTAACGCAGCCACCATCATGGATTTGCTGAGTGCCGCTAAACCAAAAGCCGCTCTGTTCCTTGGAAAATGCGGAGGTCTGAAAAAGAAAAACGACCTGGGCGACCTGATTCTACCTATTGCTGCCATACGCGGTGAAGGTTCATCAAACGATTATTTTCCACCCGAAGTTCCTGCCCTCCCTTCATTTAACATGCAAAAAGCCGTTTCAACAACCATACGCGACCACAACCGTGATTACTGGACAGGCACTGTTTACACTACAAACAGAAGAGTATGGGAGCATGATGAAGATTTCAAAGATTACCTAAGGACCATCCGCGCCATGGCTATTGATATGGAAACTGCCACCATTTTTACCGTAGGTTTTGCCAATGAAATTCCTTCAGGTGCATTACTGCTGGTGTCAGACCAGCCCATGATTTCATCGGGAGTGAAGACTGAAGAAAGCGATAAAAAAGTATCCATGCAGTTTACCGAAGAACATCTGAAAATCGGTATCGACTCGCTTAACCAGCTAATCAATAACGGACAAACAGTGAAACACCTGTATTTCGATTATAACGAATAAAATATTCTCTTCTCCGGTGAAGTTTGAAGAAATCATAGACAACCTCAAGAAAAAAATTTACCACCCTGTGTATTTCCTTATGGGTGATGAACCTTATTTTATTGATGAAATATGCAATACCATTTCAGAAAATGTCCTGAATGAAACGGAAAAAGAATTTAACCAGACCGTGGTTTACGGTCGTGATACCGACACTGCCACTGTTATCAGCTATGCCAAGCGCTTTCCCATGATGGCCAATTACCAGGTGGTGATCGTGAAAGAAGCCCAGGACATGAAGAACCTTGTTCCCGACGGAAAGGAAAAAGACAAAAGTGTTCTGGAAGTGTATATTGAAAAACCACTGGATTCAACATTACTTGTTATTTGCTACAAATACAAAAGCATAGACCGCAGGAAAGCTTTTGCCAGGCTTATTGAAAAAAACTGTGTGCTTTTCAACTCCGATAAACTTTTCGACAATCAGCTCCCTTCGTGGATACAAAATTTCCTGAAGCAAAAAAATTATACCATACGTCCTGAAACTTCGCTGCTATTGTCGGAATATCTTGGCTCCGACCTCAGCAAAATCACCAACGAACTGAACAAGCTTTCCATAAATATTAAGGAAGGAACTGAAATTACCACAAGCCATATTGAATATTATATCGGCATCAGCAAAGATTTTAATGTTTTTGAACTCCAGCGCATGCTCGGCAAAAAAGATATTTTCAAATCGAACCAGATCATAAATTATTTTGCCTTGAATGAAAAGGAAAATCCCAATGTGAAAACCATAGGAATATTATTCAATTTTTTCTTCAAGATCCTTCTTTTCCACAGCCTGGACGATAAATCAAAAAACAGCGCCAGTGCCGCACTTGGAATAAATCCGTATTTTTTTGCCGAATACCAGACCGCAGCGAATAATTACAGTTCAAAAAAAATAAAACAAATTATTTCACTCCTCAGAAAGTACGACATGAAAAGCAAAGGAGTTGACAGCACTAATATTTCTGATGGTGAATTGATGAAAGAACTGGTATATCAAATTTTGCATTAATAAAAATCCGTTACAACCAATCCATAATAACACAAACCTTTGTCGGGCTGAGTAATGTCAGCCTGTTTATCGAAGGCTGATCGAAGCCTGAATTAAATTCATAAAAATATTATTGAGGAAGAAGAATCCGGAAAATTTGTCAAATAAGAAAATAAAGAAAACCCCTATCTTTACAAAATAAATAATTTGACACAATGAATGTACATCGCCTTTTCTGTTTATGCATGATATTGTTTTCCTCATCCTTCGCCTTTCCGCAAAATTCCCCCAGCATCAAAGGATTCATAACTGAAGAAGAAACAGGAGAAGTTGTTATTTTTACCAGCGTTTACCTGAAAGGCACACAATACGGCGCCATTACCGATGTTAACGGATATTATGTCATTTCAAAAATTCCCCAGGGATCTTATACATTAATGGTTACATACTTAGGTTATGATACCGTTAAAATTCCCCTGGACCTGAAAAACGGCGATATCATTGCACAAAACATCAAGCTGAAAAAATCAAATATCTCTTTAAAAGAAATCAATATTTCCGCCGAAAAGGAAGAGTTAAAAACCGAAACCAAAACCTCGGTTCTGAAAATTACCCCAAAACAAATTCAGCAAATCCCTTCTATCGGCGGGCAACCCGATTTAGCCCAGTACCTGCAGGTGCTGCCCGGCGTTATTTTTACAGGCGACCAGGGCGGACAATTATACATTCGGGGCGGGTCACCCATACAAAATAAAGTATTGCTTGACGGAATGGTAATTTACAACCCTTTTCACTCTATCGGTTTGTTTTCTGTTTTTGATACCGACATCCTCCGCAATGCCGATATATACACAGGTGGTTTCGGTGCTGAATATGGCGACAGGATTTCATCAGTTATGGATATAACAACACGCGACGGAAACAAGAAAAGGTTTGCAGGTAAAATTTCAGCCAGCCCCTTCGGCTCCAAACTGCTGCTTGAAGGACCCCTGAAAAAAGAAAATGAATCCGGGGGCGGAAGCACTTCTTTTGTCCTCTCAGCTAAAAATTCTTACCTGAAGCAAAGTTCAAAAATATTTTACAGGTATATTGACACCACCGGGCTTCCGTTCAATTACACCGACCTTTACGGGAAAATATCAATGAACGGATCGAACGGCAATAAAATAAATTTCTACGGATTTAATTTTTCTGACCAGGTGAATTACAAAACCATTTCCGATTTTAACTGGAATTCATACGGCGCAGGCACTAATTTCGTACTCGTTCCCTCAACCTCATCACTGCTTTTTCAGGGGAACTTTGCCTACTCCAAGTACGATATTTCACTTGAAGAAGCCAACAAGATTCCGCGCACCAGCGAAATCAGCGGTTTCAATATGGGACTGAATTTCACTTACTACCTTGGCAGGGATGAAGCCCGCTGGGGACTTGAAATGCTTGGCTTCAAAACCGCATTTTATTTCTTCAATTCGGTGAACCGAAAAATTGAACAGAACGACAACACAACCGAAATAGCAGGATTTTTCAAATACAAAAAAACAGCAGGGAAATTTCTTATCGAACCTAGTATCCGGTTTCAATATTATGCTTCTCTTACTACTTTTTCGCCTGAACCACGACTCGCTATAAAATATAACCTCTCAAAAAAAGTGAGGCTGAAATTTGCCGGCGGTATCTATACGCAGAACCTTATCAGCGCCAATTCCGACAGGGATGTTGTAAATCTTTTCTATGGCTTTTTATCCGGGCCTGAAAACCTTCAGGAAAAATTTGATGACAAAGAAGTAAAAACTAAATTGCAGCTTTCCGATCATTTAATTTTCGGTATTGAATTCGATCCCGCCAAGCATTTTACTGTTAACATTGAAGGATATTATAAATATTTCCCTCAGCTTACAAATATCAACCGCAATAAAATTTTTGACGATGATGCTGATAATTCAGACAAACCCGATTACCTGAAAAAAGATTTTATTGTTGAAAATGGTGATGCCGAAGGAGTTGATATCTCTGTTAAATATGATTTTAAACAGATATACTTCTGGGGTGTTTATTCGCTGGGATGGGTACACCGTTACGACGGCATTACAAATTATGTTCCTCATTACGACCGACGTCACAACATTAACCTTGTGGGCTCATACACCTTCGGGAAAAATTTTGAATGGGGACTTGATATACGCTGGAATCTGGGTTCGGGATTTCCTTTTACACTTACCCAGGGATATTACGAAAACCTTACCTTCGGCGATGGAATTAATACAGATTATATTACTACCAACGGCGAACTGGGAATTATTTATGATGATGCCAATGCAGGAAGGCTTCCCTATTACCACCGGCTTGACGCTACAATAAAACGTGAATTCATACTTGGACAGTATTCAAAGCTTGAAGCCATTGTAAGTGTTACCAATCTTTATAACCGGAAAAATATTTTCTACATTGACCGCATCACGCAGGAACGTGTTGACCAGTTGCCTATTATGCCCAGTATTGGATTAAACCTGACTTTCTAATTTTCAGATTTTAATTCTAAACTTTTACATTTTTTTTACTGGGATAGAAAATTTCTGATACAGCTTTTGCATATTCTTTTTCAGAAGCAGTAATAGCAAGGTAAAAGTAAAATATTTAAATATTGGAAAGGATACTACCGTTCAAATTGTTGACTCAATCAATATTAAGAATGAGAAATCAAACGAAATCCAAAAAATTAGTATTAAGTCCGCCTTAGCAGTTTAAATTATGGGTCGTTCTGTTGGAGACATTGTTAAAGTTGGCATCCTTGATAACTTTGTGGAAATTATTGAAGTAACAAACTGATGCCAATGATTTGCCGTCATACACATTTGCCAACCTCACATTGCCATAACCAAATCATACATGAAAGTAATCCACACCAGCCCTTAAAGAAAACAAACCCTTTTATCAATAAATAAAATGAAAGACACAGAAGGGAACATAGCAATTTTTGATAAATTCAAAATTCGTCGTCAATACGATGAATCCAAGGAGATATGGTATTTTTCGGTGATTGATATTGTACAAGTATTGACCGATCAGCCGGATTATCAAAAAGCAAGAAAATATTGGAACAAGCTGAGTGAAAGACTTAGAAATGAAGGAAGTGAGTCGGTGTCAAATTGTCACCGACTGAAATTGCTTGCTGCCGATGGAAAAAAATATCTTACAGATGTAGCAGATCCGGAAACCATTTTGCGTATTGTCCAATCAGTACCAAGCACCAAAGCAGAGCCAATTAAACAATGGCTTGCCAGGGTTGGTTACGAAAGAATGAAGGAAATTGCGGACCCTGAATTGTCAATTAATCGCGCACGCGATAATTGGCAAAAATATGGCAGAAGCGAAAAGTGGATTCAGCAACGCATGATGGGGCAGGAAACCAGAAATAAACTCACCGACTATTGGAAAGAGCATGCGATAAAAGAAGGAGAAGAATATGCCATCTTAACAAATCTCATACATCAGGAGTGGTCAGGCATTTCGGTGAAGCAGCATAAAAATTTAAAGGGTTTGAAAACACAAAATCTTCGTGATCACATGAATGAAGCTGAACTGATTTTTACTGCATTGGCAGAACTTTCAACCCGCCAAATTGCCGAATCGGAAGATGCCACTGGAATGGAAGAAAACAAATCAGCAAGTGTAACAGGTGGAAGAATTGCCAAAAAAGCACGGCTTGATCTCGAAGAAAAAACTGGCAAACCTGTGATTTCAAATCAAAACTTTTTGCCTAAAAAGAAAAAATAAAAATACATTTGTATAAATTTCAATCGATGAATCTTGTTGTGCTTGGTTTTGGCTGAATGAATAAGCGAAGAAAAATAACAACAACTCAAAACTCTATCTTAAAACTTAGTATAGGCAATATCCCTAAGTTGTAATTGTTCTCAATCTGCTTTGTTTCTTTATCAAAATAACGACTGTACACATTCATGCGGTTCAATACATTCTCAACATCGAGTGAAATGATCCATGAATAATTTTTGTTGTTCTTGCGGTAACTCAATCCTGCATCAATGCGAATGTAGTCTGGTGCTTTTTCTTCATAGGCAAGACTATCAATATAAACAGTATGATTGTGCGCAATGGATTTCTGCAGGTCAATCGGCACAAGCCTGTTGCCTCCTTTCCTTATCATGCGTATATTGATATTGAAAATATTATTTTTCCTTTTTCCTACAGGGAATTCTTTGCCTCCGAGAAAATTAAAAATATAATTATTATTAAAGAAAGTATTTCGCCACATACCATCGCTTCCGCAGTAACGCGACTCGAACAGTGATGCAGTGGCAAGAAAATAATAGTTTTTTGTAAAGAATTTTTCCACAGTGGTTTCTATTCCGTAATTACGGCCATAACCGCTATTCGCCATAGGTGTGTTCGTAAATCCTCCCACATAATTCACTGCCGAAAATACGGAAGCAGTATCCTGCACGGGCACATCGAACAAATACTGGTAATATATTTCCGCTTTTAACCGCATATCTTCACGCATGAGGTAATCATATCCCAGCACTGCATGAAATGCTTTTGTGAATTTAATATCAAGATTTGGTTTTACCGAAGAACCGTCAGTCTGTATTTCTTCAGCCATATAATTTGAAATGCTTTCAATCCGGCTGTGCAAACCCACTCCCGCATTCAGAGCCATCAAAGCGTTGAACTGCCAGCGGACTCCGCATCTTGGTTCAAATACTGCATCTTCATTCAATAAAAAAAACATCGAATGCGCTCCGGCATTTACAGTTATATCTTCATTCGGCCTGTGCTGCCATTGCACAAAAGCCTGCGCCAGTGCGGTGTTTCCTTTGCTGTTCAGATAATATACAAAAGCGCCTGAATCGCTGTCAGTACTTTTTACCGTAAGATTATAATTATAATTACCATATATCACACCTGCCCTGAACACATTGCTGCTATTCAGTTTGTGGTTCACCATAACTGAAATCCGCGAAATAAAATAATCAAAAGTATCGCGGTACACCGGGCGATAATTGTAATTGTTATCCAGGGTGTCTTCAATAAAAGCATTTCGTTCCGATGAAAGGGCTACGGTTGATTTAAGATATGTTTTATTATTGCCAAATGGAAAAACATGTCCTAATCCTATTACGCCAGTACGCTGTACCTGGTTATAATGCAGTTTGTCGCTGTGCTTTTTCCAATTTGTGCTGTCCTCATAGGGAGTGTTCCCCAGGCTGCTCAGCCCGGCCAATCCCCAAACATTAAACTTTCCTGTTTTTTTCGCAGGAAAATATAGATTAAACTGCATATCCTGATATTTCGGGACAATATTGCCGGCAACTTTAACTCCTATTGAATATAAAAAATCGAGTGTAGAATACCTGTAGCTGAACAAATATGAACTTTTATTTTTTTTACTGAAGGGTCCCTCAAGAGCGGCTTCCATTCCCAGCACTCCCAGTTGTAGTGCATATTCATGTTTTCCGGTATTTCCTTTTCTCATATTGATATCGAATACACCGGAAAGTGCATTTCCGTATTCAGCGGGAAAAGCTCCTGTAAAAAAATCGGAACTTGCAAGAAGGTTGTTGCTGATCATGCTTACACCCCCGCCCGAATCGCCTTCACCGTTGCTGAAGTGATTGGGATTCGGAATTTCTATTCCTTCAAGCCGCCATAACAAACCTCGGGGTGAATTTCCGCGTATAATTATTTCGTTGCTTTCATCGCCGTTCGACGCTACACCGGCAAACGACTGCACCATGCGCGCCGGATCATTTATACATGCTGCATAACGCCCTGTCTCTTCAACATTGAAAGAACGCGCACTCACTGTTGCCATTGTGTTCAGCGGAAGGTCTTTGTTCCTGTTTCCTTTCACTGTCAGTTCCTTCATATTCGAAATTTTTTCCTGCATCTCAAAATTTAAAACCATCTCCTTCCCTGTGCTTATAAGAATTTCAGGTAATACAATATCCTGATAACCCAAATAAGTAACTTTAAAAGTATGCCGGCCTACAGGAACTGCAGGTATTTTGAAATTTCCTGAAGAATCGGTTGAAGTGCCGAGCAAGGGCGAAGTTTCTTCAATCACTATATTCACTCCCCACAGAGGTGTTTTGGAATCCTTGTCATAAACAGATCCCCTCACAGTTTGATTATATTCTTGTTCTTGTGAAAAAACAGAACCGAATACTGCTGAAAAAAATATCAGGAATAGAAACCGTTTCATACTGACTTCAAAAGTAAGAAAGCATTTAAAATTTTTATTATAAAATATTTGAGTAAAATTTCAGTACTAAATCAATTTAGTTTATATTTGCATACTATAAAACCTCAAAACAATGAAAAAAAATTTCCTTTTTTTTATTTTCTCTATACTTACCGGAACTTCTGCCTTTTCCCAGATTGATTGTTCCGGCGGACGATATCACGACAGTATTTTTTCCGATACTGTTATACAAAACGTTCTTTTTGGTCAGAACTATAATTATGATGGAACAACACGGCAGTTAAGCATGGATATTTATTTTCCAAAGGGAGATACAGCTATGATGCGACCTTTAATAATTTTTGCCCCCAAAGGAAGTTTTCTGCAGGAAAATAAGGCTGAACTAACAATGGTAACCTTATGCAGGCATTTCGCACAAATGGGTTATGTAGCTGCTGCGGTTGACTATCGTGTAGGCGTTGATTATCTGACAGCATACCAATACCCCGAACGTGAATTTACCTATGCTGTGATGAGGGCATTTCATGATTACAAGGCAGCAATCCGTTTTTTCAGGCAGGATGCAGCAACAATAAATTCCTATAAAATAAATCCCGATCTGATCATCGCCGGCGGAAGCTCTGCAGGGGCAATCACAGCCCTGCATGTAGCTTATCTTGATAAAATTTCTGAAATACCGACTTCATTAATTGATACAACAGGTCTGGGCGGACTGGAGGGAAACAGCGGAAATCAAGGATATTCAAGCGAAGTAAATTATGTGGTTAATCTTTGCGGAGCCATTGCCGATACTGTATGGATGGAACCAGGCGACATTCCTGTAGTAAGCATGCACGGCAACCTTGATACGGAAGTGCCTTACGGAACTGCAACAATTTCAATGATAGTTCCTATTATGGAGGTTGATGGAAGCGCTTCCATTAATATACGTGCACAGCACGCGGGAATTGATAATCCATTCTATACATTCTGGGGAAAGACACATATCCCTTATGATGAGAATGCAGGCGGTTCTTACCTTTTATACATGGATACGGTGCTTACTTATACAACCGACATTCTGTACAGCTGGATTTGTGGAGGAGGAACATTCACTAACGATATTCCGGAAACCGATACTGAATTAAATATCTTTCCAAATCCATCCTCTGTCCTGATCAGCATATCTTCAAATTCCGGATTTAATGATGCAACATTCTTTTTATATGATGCCACCGGAAGAATTGCCGTAAAAATGGATCATATAAACGGAAAATTGTTTCATGTTTCACCGGACAGTTTGAACAAGGGTATATATTTATACAGGATGCTGACGGGTGATAACGGTCAGTATACAGGGAAAATCCTGATACATTAATAATATTTCTTCTTGCCTGCCGAAAATTTTCAGCCGGTTTTAAAGTACTATCTTTACAAACCGAATTTTCTTTTTGTGAATGAGCAGGAAATAATTAAAGGACTTCTTGAAAAGGACGAAAAGGCATTCAGGGAGGTAGTTGAAACTTTCCGGAAAAACGTTTATCATACATGCTTTGGTTTTGTTCACAACAAGCAGGATGCAGAAGATATTGCCCAGGATGTTTTTATTGAACTTTACCGGTCGGTAACAAAATTCCGTGGTGATTCAAAGCTTTCCACATGGGTTTACAGGATTTGCGTAAACAAATCGCTGAACCATATCAGGAAGCATAAAAATTCAAAACTTTTGCTCCCTATTGAAATGCTTTTTTCAGGCGTGAAAGATGATGAAAATCGTACGGAGATAACAGAACCATCAACGCCAGAAAACAGCTTTGAACACAAGGAAATGAAAAAAGTACTGCATCAGGCCATTGACTCTCTGCCCGAAAATCAGCGAACAGCGTTCACACTTTCCAAATTTGAAGATCTCTCATATATTGAAACAGCTAAGGTTATGGAAACATCGCTGTCGGCGGTTGAATCGCTTATTCACAGGGCAAAGCTTGGTTTGCAGAAAAAATTACTGAAATATAAAAAATCATCACTCTGATAAAACAGAGCGCAAGTAATTATACCGTATTATGTCTAAATTTAAAGCTTTATTAAATGCACTGCCATAAAATCAAAAACAAACTGTTTTTTCTTGCAGAAGGGTCGTTGAATGAAGATGAAAAATTATTAATTTACAATCATCTTGATCAATGTCCTTCCTGCTTGAAGCAGTATGAGCTTTTATCGGGTTTTGAAAATATTTTACAGGAAGAAAAAAACCTTTCTGCAGATGAATTTTTCTACAGTAAACTAATCAGTCGCATGGAAAGAATTTCGTCTTTACCTGAAAAACTTAATTACCAGCCTGCATGGATCAGACTGGCAAACATCATCATTATCACCCTCATCATCGGAGTTGCTGCATTTTCAGGAATTACCCTGGCCGAGCGAAATTACAGGTACTTTGGAACATCTCAGGAAAACCAGCAGGTGAGCGGCCAGCAAAGCGATATTGCAGTTGGACAGGATCCGTATATAAATAATTTTTCGGAATATTAATAAAAGGAATATGAGCTTCGTAACAAAAAACCGAATAAAAAACTGGCTTCTGATATTCCTGCTGGTGACCAATGCAGCCACCATATCAACAATATTGTACCACCGCCTTAGGTTCCGCATGCATATGCATGAAGGAAATCCGCATCAGAAAATGAAGGAATTCATTGAAAATGACCTGGGATTGTCGAGTGAACAAAAAACCAAAATCGAAAAGGAAGGAAGAGCCACCGATAGCATACGCGAAACAATTTTTGATAAAATGGGAAATTACCGTATTTCCATTTATTCGGAATTTTCAAAACCCAGCCCCGACCTGACAGTTATTGATTCCCTGATAAAAAAAATGTCATCCGTCTTTTCCGAGATTTACCATCTGGGTGTTTCGCATAACATTTATATGCTTGACCTATGCACTGCTGAACAAAAAGTGAAACTGAAAAAAAAGTATGAAGAAATGGTGAACGATATGAAAGCCGAACAGCAGGAATGCAAGAAAGAAAAAGATGATGATTGATTGGTAAACGATTCCCCAAAGCAATCTATAAGAAAAGAAGGCTGCCTGCAAAAATACAGACAGCCCCTTTTCATCTTAAAATTAGGCACTATTTGATTACGAGAATCTTCTGAGTTTTATAAACGCTGCCGTTTTTCAGTACTTTTACAATATATTGTCCATAATCCAGATTCAAAACCCCCGACAATAATTGTTTCCCCTGATCATATGTGGTTTCGGGCAACGACCACACTAAAGTTCCAACGATATCCAGAATTAATATTTTAATCCTGGCAGGATTTTCAAGTGTTACCGACAGATACAAGGTATTGCTTACAGGGTCAAGATACAAATATGCTGCAGTATCATTCGGAATATCCGGATATAGAAATACGGGGGCTTCAACAACTGTGAATGCAGCCGGAGTATATACATCATGATTACCCCCCATACATTTTAATGTAATCTCGCCTCCGATAAGGTGCGAGGAGAAGGAGTTGAGGAATGAGAAGAGCAGAGCACTGATGAGTACTGCTTTTTTCATGCGAGGTTTTGGTTTTGGTTAAACAACGCCTAAAGTTACGAATTCCAGCAGACTAAATCAAGTTTACATGCCTTTATTATACATAAGCAAAGGATACTTCGCCAGGGAAAAAACTGAGGCGTACGAATAGTTTGTTTTTAACGACAGAGGAATATCTCAGATCTGAACATTTCCTCAAACTCTTTTAAAATGCAGCCTCCTGAAAAGCCAAACACCTGCAGCAAAATAAAGTACTGATAAAACTGAAAGTAAAGTTATTTCAAATTTTACATCTGTGAATGATGCATTCAGCGACATCACTTTATTCAATGCAATTACGGCGCTTGTAGGTGGAAGAAAATCGTTCCATGCAACCATATGCCCTGCCACTTCAAATAATTCGTTGCGTGGCATGGGGTAAAGCGCACCCGTAAAGAACATCAATATAAATAAAGGGAAGGTACCAGCACTCAAAACAAAAATGGCAGAACGTGAAAAAGCCACGACCATCAATCCAATTCCAATAATATTAATGATCATCAATAACATTATAAGAAGGAATATCAAGAATGAGCCCTCAAAACGGAAACCGAGTGATACCGCTGTGAACACGGTGAGCAAAACCGATATAACGGCCACAATCACCTGTGTCATGCTAAGCCCTGTAAGGTACTGGAATGAAGTAAGCCCGGAAATTTTCAAGCGGCGTATTGTGCCGTTTTCAATTTCCCGAATGATTGACATTGCCACAGTATATATAAGCATGATGACAGAAAAAATAATAAGGCCGGGAACATAATTCTCAAACTCAGTTTTGGTAAGTCCCCGCCCCAATAATTCTTCCCTGACTTCTATAGGATTGGTATAACCCAGGGCAGCTTTACAGAATTCCTCAAACCCTGCCGAAGCCATGATGCCTGCAATGGTATATTGCGTATTTGAAATGTCACCAACTATAGTGATGTAAGAACCTGGTTTTGCAATGGAATCTGCAACCCCAAGTTTTTCTGAAAAATCCTCAGGAATAATGAACAGTGCAGCAGCATCACGGTTCTGAAGTTTTAATTCCGCTTTTGATCTGTCCGATATTTGAAGAATATTTAAAACAGGGTTTCCGTTTTTATATTTGATGTCGGACAACATTGAAATAATTTCTTTTCCCAAATAAATATTCTGAGCAGGAACACCCTTATCATTGTTAATGACCATTACATTGTACGAGGTGGAGCCTCCCCCAACCATCAGCCAGTAAATAACCACAAAAAACGGCGAGACAATGAGGGTCATGATAAGGACCCAGTAATCGCGCAATTGCTCAATGAACGATTTTCGGAATACGGCAATTATTTTCATTCCCTGAGCCTCCTTCCTGTTAAAGTAATAAAAACATCTTCCAGCGAATTCTCCCTTAATCTCACATCACCTACTCGCAAACCTTTGCTTTTAATTGTTTCCAGCAATAGTGAAAGCACATCAATGATATTCCTGCGCCTGAAGACCAGAGTATGTTCAATGATATCTGTTTCAGAAACAATGGACGAAAGCTCGTTTTTCATATCTCTCAATTGCTGTATGTCGTCAGAAAGAATATCCATTTCCAGCATATCGCCTTTGCCCACATTGCGTTTCAAATTGTCCGGAGTATCGGTTACCAGCAACTTCCCATGATCAATAATTGCTATCCGGTCACAGATGCGCTCTGCTTCATCCATGTTGTGGGTTGTAAGAATTACCGTTTTTTGTCCTGCAAGTGAGCGAATGTAATCCCTTACCAGTACACGGCTTTGCGGATCAAGTCCGGCCTCGGGTTCATCCAACACCACTATTTCAGGATCATGCACCAACGCCATGATAACATTCAGCCTGCGTTGCATACCACCCGACAAGGTGAATGCCAGTTTATTTTTTTTTTCCTCAAGACCCATATCTGTAAGCAATCGTAATGAAAATTCTTTTGCAGCCCTATAAGGAACGTCGTACATCTGGGCAGAAAAAACAAGTTGTTCAAAGCATGTGAGCTTTGGCCATAGCAGTATATTTTGAGGGCACAAACCAACCCTTTTGCTGAATGTTTTATCTTTCGGATCAATTTTACTTCCCTTAAAAGTAATTGTCCCTTTGTCGGGTCTCAGCAAACCACAAATCATGTTGATTGATGTGCTTTTTCCTGCGCCGTTAGTACCGAGGAAACCAAAAATTTCGCCTTCATGAACTTCTAAATTCAGGTCAATGACAGCAAGAACATCCTTGAAGGATTTTGAAATACCGGTTGTTTCTAACAGAATATTTTTTTTCAAAGTATTGAAATATTTTTTCAAAGATAAGGGTAAAATAAATTTGTTTAATTGTCGATAATAAAAAAATGATCTGTTCGGATAAAGCAATTTTATTGTAATTTTGAAATAAATTGATTCTTTATGAAACGAACTTTTCTGATTCTGGCCGCTTCCTTAGTAATTTCTGTATCATTTGCTCAAACAGCTCAAAAACTTATTCTGACTGATAAAAATACATCATCAAAGCTGCTGTCCGAATTAAAACTGCCCGTTCACTATGCATGGAATAACGATTTGATTATTTCAGCAAATGACGAACAGCTCAAAATATTCTCTGATAAAGGCATTTCATATAATATAATTGACACAGCTGCATTTTCAGATGATTATTTTATCATAGCATCCCTGAATCCTGCGAAACTGCTTGATAATATTACCTTGCAAAATGTCATATATTCAAATGCTTATTTGGCTGTTGTCAAGTTATTTCCTATAAACAAAGAAATTCTTTTTTCAAACGGTTTTGAAATTACAAAAATGAATATTTCAAAACATCCGTATACCGAAGCGAATAAAAAAATCAAATATGATACCGGTCCTGTGCTTGATTCTGTTATTGACACATGCCTTGCGGCCATCCGTTCGGACAGCATCCATTCATATCTTCAATCGCTGGAGAATTTCGGAACACGCTTCTGCCTTGCTGATAATCACCGTGTTGTGGCTGTATGGCTGCAGGATAAATTTATTTCGATGGGTTATGCGAATACCGTTTTGGATTCTTTTTTTATTTCAGAACAGTGGCCTTGGTCGGGCGGCCAGATATATAATATGTATGCGTACAATGTTGTTGCAACCCTTTATGGCAGTGAAACTCCCGATGAGGTTTTTATTGCCGGCGGACATTATGATGACATTGTTTATCCCAATGGCGATCCGCTCATCACAGCACCGGGAGCCGATGATAACGGTACCGCTATTGCTGCAACACTGGAGATCGCACGCGTTTTCAGCGAAAATAACATTCAACCTAAATCGACAATAAAATTTATAGCTTTTGGCGCTGAGGAACTTGGCTTACTTGGAAGCAGTCATTATGCTAACGAAGCTTTCAGCAATGGAGAAAACATTCAGATGATGATTAACTGCGACATGATAGGAACGAATACTGAGCTACCGGGTTCATGGCACATCCGGCTTCAGAATTATTCCGGATGTGAAAATGAGACCTCGCTCGCAAAATATATTTGTCAAAATTATACTTCTCTTTCCACGGTTGACGCAAATAACAACTCCTCCGGTTCGGACAGCTACAGCTTTTGGTCCTATGGATTTCCCGCAATCTTTTTACAGGAATATGAATTCAGCCCTGTATATCACACCGTAAACGATCTTGTTGTAAATATTGATCCGGCATATTGCGCTGAAATTACCAAAGTGGCCTGCGGAATGCTGCTGCAATCCATTGAATCGCCGGTACAGATTGAAGGGCTTGTTGTTTCTGATGCCGGCGACGGCACTTCATTATCTGCCATATGGCAGCAATCGGCTGAAATGGATATTGCAGGCTACAGGGTTAATGCGGGTGTTGCTTCAGGAACCTATGACACCTCATATGTAACAGGGGATACAACATTTTTAATCACAGAACTTATTGAAGGCACAGAGTATTTTATTGGTGTCAGCGCTTTTGATACCGACGGCAATGAAGGTATGGTTATAGAAGCCACAGGAGTACCCTTATCTGTTCCCCGTACTCCTGTTGGTTTGGAACAACTGGTAACAGCAGCAGACATCAAACTTGGCTGGAGAAAAAACCAGGAACTTGATTTATCAGGTTATAATATCTTTAAAAGCAATTCTCCGGGCGGTACATTTACTATGGTTAATATTACTCCTGTTACAGACACAACTTATACTGACAATACCGTATCTGATCACATATTTTATTATTACAAAGTATCGGCAGCAGACAGCAATTTAAATGAAAGCCTTCCATCGGATGCAATAAAGACAAGAACCATTACACATGATATGGGAATTTTGATTGTTGATGATTCGGAAGGGGGATGGCTGAATCCCACTGACCAGCAGGTTGACGATTTTTATAATAACCTGCTTATCAATTTCACCCATGATAATTACGATGCATTTGACAGCACTAAAATCAGTATAGCAGATTTGGGAGCATACTCTACCTTGCTCTGGCACATCAACAGGAAGGTGAACAAACCTGTTTTTTTAAAAAATCAGGCTGAGGTAAAGAAGTTCCTTGAATCGGGCGGAAATCTTTTGTTCACTGTTTACGAGCCACAGGGCGCTACACAAGATATAAGTTCATATCCCTATCTGTATAACCCGGGCGATTTTATTTATGATTACCTGAAAATTGCATATTCCGACGAAACCATTCAGGGGCTTTTTATTGGAGCAACACCTTTTACTGCCGGATACGATTCAATTTACATTGATACTCTGAAAACGATATCAGGTAACGATTTCCACGTTAACGGAATTGAGTCTATAGATCCGAATGTTGAGGGGAGCACTATTTTCAGGTACGATTCATATTACAGCATTTCCATTCCTGCAGGTAGTATGAAAGGTAAAAGTGTGGGAGTGGAATATTTGGGTTCCGATTATAAAACTATCACTATCAGCTTTCCCTTATATTTCATGAAGTACAACGAGGCCAAGTCTTTTATTGATTTTGTGATGCAGCAAAAATTTGGAGAAATAATGGACATAGATGAACAGCAAAATATCACAGAAGCTTTTTCCCTCAGCATTTATCCTAACCCCGCAAATGATATTATGGCTGTAAATATTTTTTCTGAAGAAGACACAGATGTATCATTTGAAATTTATACGATGACCGGACAGATAATGAATGGATATTCATTTTATTGCAGCAAAGGACAACAGCAGAAATACATGGATGTAACTCATCTTCCTGCCGGGTTTTATGTGTTGCGGGTAGAATCAGGGAACAATTTTGCTGCCCGGAAATTGATTATTGCAAAGTAAAAATGGAATTACTTCAGAAATTCCATTACAATTTTTTCGGCATCCATTCCTTCAGCTTCAGCTTTGTAATTGCGCACAATACGATGGCGCAACACAGGAATAGCTACAGCCTGCACATCTTCGATGTCAGGGGAATATTTTCCATTGACTGCGGCATGAGCTTTTGCGCCAATGATGAGATATTGCGATGCGCGCGGACCTGCCCCCCAAGCCAGGTAATCATTTGCAAACGGATGGGCCTTGGGAGTATTGGGTCGTGTTATTATTGCAAGGTTCACGGCATATTGCAAAACATTGTCGGTAACAGGAATCCTCTCAAGCACTTTCTGATATGCAAGAATTTCTTCCTGTGTCAGCACTACTGAAACATGGTGTTCTATACCGGTTGTAGTTGCTTTGACAATATTTATTTCCTCCTGGAATGAAGGGTAATCAAGCCATACATTGAACATGAAACGGTCGAGCTGCGCTTCGGGCAAAGGATATGTCCCTTCCTGTTCTATCGGATTTTGCGTGGCAAGAACGAAAAATGGTTCATCAAGTTTATATGTATTCCCTGCTGCAGTAACTGATTTTTCCTGCATGGCCTCGAGCAATGCCGACTGTGTTTTAGGCGGTGTGCGGTTTATTTCATCGGCCAGAATAATATTGGCAAATACAGGGCCCTGGATGAAACGGAATTTGCGTGTTTCGTCAAGAATTTCGGTGCCGATGATGTCGGAAGGCATGAGGTCGGGCGTGAACTGAATGCGGCTGTATGATAAGCCCAGCGCCTTCGCAAGAGTATTTACCATTAATGTTTTGGCAAGACCGGGAACGCCAATGAGCAGACAATGCCCCTTACTGAAAATGCAAATGATAAGTTTCTTTACAATCTCATCCTGACCGACAATAACTTTAGCCACTTCGTTTTTCAGGATTTTATATTTCTCCACAAGAGCATCAACGGCTTCAACATCGGATTTGTATTGCATGACGGAATTTATTTGTTCAAAGTTTAAAGTGTAGTTACTGGTTACTGGTTACTGGTTTGATTTCATGTTATTTGTTTGTCCGCCAAGCGGGCGAGGCTGGTTGTTTATAGCAGACTTTGGACTGATTACCGCCGATTGTTCAATGTTTATTTTTTTCATTTCATTTGTCGCTTTATGGCTTCGCGAACCAGTCGTAAGTGTAATCGCATCCAAGGTATTCACTGGCAATATGGATATAAGTGATTGCAGCTTTTTCCTTTATCCAGTTTTTCACTTCTTCATTTTGTTTTTCATTAAGCGCTGCTTCCTGGATTTTATCGTAATCATCTTTCATATTAGCGCGATGGGGATCTGTTTTTGTTTTAAGATAAAGAATACGGTATGCTTGTTTTCCCTCATCGGTTTTCATGGGAACAGGTTGTGAAAATTCGCCGGGCTTCAACTTGTCAATTACATAGAATACAGACACATCAAGTTGATCGGGTTCAAATTTGGAAGTTCCTGTTGTTGTGTTCACCATAATTCCGCCGTTATTTTTTGAAGGATCGTCGGAATATTTTTTGGCAGCAGCTTCAAACGTAATCGAATCGGCTTTTATTTTTTCATAAACCGTATCTAGCGAGAGTTTGGCTGCCAGCAAATCTTCGGTGGCTACTTTTGGTATAATAAGAATATGCCTTACGTTAATCATTTCGCCCCTGCGCTCGATAAGCTTTATGATATGATATCCGTATTTCGATAAAACTAAAGGAGACACTTCTCCTTCTTTCAGTTTAAAAGCGGCTGCTTCAAAATCGGGGTCGAGTTCGCCCCTGTTGGTAAATCCAACTTCGCCACCCTTGGCAGCCGTTGATTCATCCTCGGAATACAGTATGGCAAGCGTGGAAAAATCTTCGCCTTTTATTATGCGATTGCGTATCTCAATAAGTTTTTCCTTTGCCTTGGTTTTTTCAGCATCACTGATCACCGGCAGTTTCACAATTTGCCCCACTTCAACTTCTGAGGCAATGGTAGGAATACTGTCTGCATGAAGACTGTTAAAAAAAGCTTTCACTTCGGAAGGAGTCACTTTTACATTTTCGGTAATTACTGATTCGACCTGTTGTTGCAGTAACTGGTCTTTAATTATCTCCCGGAATTCGGTTTTTATTTCAAGTGTGGTTTTATTGTAGAATTTTTCAAGCGCATCGAATCCGCCCATTTGTGCTGCAAAATAATTCAGCCTTCGGTCAAGATCCGTTTCAACCTGTGTATCGGTAACAGTTACGCTGTCGATATCGGCCTGGTTGAGCAGCAATTTCTGAAAAAGGAGTTCTTCAAAAAGCACACATTTAAAAGTAGTATCGCTTTTTATGTATCCCTGAAGAACATACTGTACATACTGGTTCTCAATATCTGACAGCTTGATCATTTTGCTTCCCACAACAGCAACAATCTGGTCGATCACTTTATCCTGGGCGAAAATGGGGTTTAAGGGAATGACCAATAAAATAATAAATACTATTTTTTTCATTTCGTGGTTTTAATAAATTTCAAAGTCTTCATTTTTCAGTGCATCATTAAAAATGCTTTCTTCAATTTCCTCTACAAGTTCAAGTTTTCGTTTATTAAGAATGATCTTGCGTACATTATTTTTTTCAAAACTTAATGGGGATACACTTTCTTTAATCTCAAAATCCTTAATGTTCAGAAAATATGTATACGTGGAATCTTCCATTTCAATAAACCTGTTGTATTTAAGGTAATCTTCCTGGTTGTATGTTTTTACCGGAATTTCTTTCAACAGGTCGCTGAAATAAAGCCAGGTTGAATCGTCGAGAAAATAATTAACGGCATATTTTTTACAGTAATCTTCGAGCGATTTTT
>JAZDMF010000012.1:0-2987 GCA_043801235.1 Bacteroidota bacterium
CTGGGAACAATAATATTGGCTCCGCCGAATATACAGCTTATTTCAAGAACATTGGTGCCGGGTGATAAAGTGGCTTGAGTGAGATCAAGCTCAGTGCCTCCGAAAATATTTGATATTTTCCCTCCCTTGAATTCTGTCGGGGGAACTTTATGTTTTCCGCCGCTGAAAATATTGTTGATTACAATAAAACCCGAATTATTTTTCATTTCACTTGTGGAATGCTGCTCAAAATGGTGATGAAAATGATGATGAAAAAATGTTCTTTTTAATATAATCATGGTGCCGATGATTATGAGAAGCCCGGGCCAGAAATTATGTGTGAAATTTCCCGGAAGTATTAGCAGGTGAGGTAAAAGAAAGAAACCTCCGATGAGAAGAAGAATAATGCCGGTGAAGATGCTTTCCCTGCTGAAGATATTTATTACTCCTATTGAAATAAGAATCATCGGCCAGGAAAAAATAATGTGTTTGTATTCATGAGGAATTATGCCTGCATTAAATAGCAATAGCAGTACGCCGGCCGAAATAAGAATCAAGCCAAATATGATTTTCTTCATCCTTTTTTGTTTGCTGCAAAAATACGGTGTTGTTTCCATAGTATAAAATTTTAAAGGTTATAATTTTAAATTAAGAAGTTCACAGATGAAGTGATTTTTATTCAATAGTTCAATGACGGACCGGACATCGATTTCCCCTGACCGGCTTTCGACACGCAAAATGTGATCGCAGTCTTCCAGATCAAAATTTATTTGGCTTTCCGGTTGCTGCAAAGAAAGCTGGCCGATTATGGATTCGGCATCAGCTCTGTCACACACATTTGTTTTAAAGACTTCAACAGGATTCATGTAGTTCAATTTATAATTTACAGCAAATGTATGTTTGCCCAAAGCTGCCTGTAAACAGGAAATCGGTGAACGGGGGATGGGATCCGGCGAACGGAAAATTTTAACCCACATTGCAGCTAAGTATCTGTAACTTTCTGAGAATTAAGATTTTCTTTTTTTATAAATACCGCAGGTAGGACTACGGATTTTTTTCTAACAAAAGGTGCATATTTATAATCCAGCAAATCGTAAATCTTTTTTGCTTGTATGCTTGGCTCAGTGCATTGACGTACAGAGATCGTTTCCTCCTTGATATTTACTACGCTTGTTGTAACGCACTTTTGAGTATTCATTGCTCTAACAATTTCTCGCCAGTCAGAGCGAAACTCCTTTTGTTTTAATTGGTATCTGATTGTTGCAACAAGCCAATATGCAAGTAGTCCTAAATGAAGATGAGCCATCGAAGCATCATCTGTCTTGTGATAAATAGGACGCAAATCCAAATCCGTTTTCAAAACTCTAAATGTGTATTCTATTTCACGAATAACATTGTAGATAGTCCAAAGCGTGTGTTCATCTTTTTCGTTTAATGATGTCCGCAAAAAGTAAATACCAGCATTTTTATTTGGATCAAATGGTTTTTGTTTGCAAACTACTTTTGTTGCGATGCCTTGGCCGTTATCAGTTACAACGATATCATAATGTTTATGTATAGATGGATATTTTTGTTTTAACCTTCCAATACGTTCATGAACTTTTTCAAGTTTTTTTGTTCCACTTTTTGAATTTATTCCATAATTGATTTGCTGTATGCCTTCATCAAACCGTTGTGATAACAATCCATTCATACTACGTTCCTTGATCGCTTTAGCATAACTTTTTACCCATAAATAATGGTCATTATTTTTATCTGTTTTTACTTTCAATAACTTTATAGCTTGTCCTTTCTTATCTTTAACCTGAACAGGCTTACTATCTATATCTGCATAAAATGCTTTCAGGTTCGACCGTGATACACACATATAATCATATTCTCTTTGCTTCAGCATTGCAATATTATCATCTGTGGCTATCCCTGCATCCATTACCACTATTGGCTTTCGTGCTGTACTTGATGTTCGGCAGCTAAGCGTATCTATCATTGCTTCCAATGTCTTGCAATCAGACATATTGCCCTCAAAAATATTGGAGTACTTTAAAAACCCTTCCCTGTTTACAACCAACGCTAATACTACTATTTTTGCATCACTGCGCTTTTCTTTACTGCGCCCGAATTTAGCTATTTCACTATGTTGCATCCTGCCTTCAAAATAGGTATTGGTCAAATCGTATAAAATAATTTTATCTTCAAGATCGAATAATTCATTGGTGCGTTTTGATAAATGTTTTTCCAGGGAAGACTTCTGTGAATACAGCTTATGCGAGATACCATATAATGAGTCTTTTGTTATTTTTTCTTTGTCAAAACCAGTGATCTCACATACAGCAGAGTTTTCTTTTATCCAGGATACGGTCTTTAATTCAGAGGCGGGATAGACTGCTCTGCTTATGATATGTGTTGCTGCTAATGATATTTTTTCATTACTCCATCCCTGCTTGCTGAGAAAATCACCAATCCCAAGTTGATCGAATGCTTGCTTACTCAGCCATTCTGCACCAATCTCCATGGCATCTTTGTTTTTAAGTGTTGACATCTTTACTGTTTCCCAATCCTCTGCATCGTATCGCTTTCTTGATTTAATCTTGCTGTAAAAACAATGAGCTAATTTTTCTATTTCCTCACCAACAGGAAATAAGGACGGAATTACACCTCTGTTCTGCAACATAGATTCAACAACGCTTCCCAACAATTTCTTTTCTTCTTCTGTTTCTAATTCTTCTAATTTACCAAAACCAATAATAGAACGATGGCGTATGCTCCCATTTATACGATAACTCTCACATAAACTATAAATCGTATAGCGCTGACGAGTGGTCTTGTTATATTTAAAAAATGGTTTGATGAACATGCTGCAAAATTATAGCATGAAATGCATAAAAACTATACTTCAGGTAGGTCTACATCTCAAAATCGTAAATTCACATAAGCGAAAACCATTGATTTTACTGACAATGTCATTTTAGCTTTTCGCAGTTGTTAATAAAAACAGGGGTTATTAACAG
>JAZDMF010000025.1:0-20517 GCA_043801235.1 Bacteroidota bacterium
TTGTAATCGTTCTTAAGTTTTTCTGTGTTGAAACTTACCGGATCGAGAGAATAATGAAAGCCCTGGTTATCGGTGATGATAAGCTTTTCTGTAGCATACTCGAATGCAAAATACTGGGTAATTTTGTACCATTCGCATTCGGCCATCGCTTTTCCGAGCATTGGATTTTTTCCTAATATTTTATCCTGTGTAATTTTAATATCTAATGTTTTAGGATCGCGAGAATGCAATCCGTCTTCCATGGAATAAAACCATATATTCCCTTCATTCCATCCCAGCATTGTATTGTTCTCTTCCGTCTGATCGCCTGAAGCCACCCGGGCGGATTGCTTTCCGGTAGTCATATCGTACGATGTAATTCTCAGGTCGGTATAGCCTGTAGTGTAACTGATGCCATTCTCCGAACTTTTGGAAGAGGCCTGAAAAATGCTTTCCACTGTAACAAGATAGGCTCCGTCCTTTCCATGATAGATTATCGCTTTAACAATATCATCTGCTTCATCATTTTCAACCGATTTATGAAAACATGATAAAAAAAGGGAAAATAAAATAAAGATCGTAAAATATTTTTTCATGCTTTAAAATTTTACAAGGTAAAAGTAATAAAAAATACACCCATCCGGTTCATGTATTTTTTCAATATCCACTGAATTTTTTATCTACATTTGTAACGTGAATTTCTGCTTTTTGAAAAAAACAAACAAAAATATTGTCGACTGGATTAAGGCTGTTCTCATGGCCCTGGCAGTGGTTTTTTTTATTAAGGCATTTCTTTTCGAATCGTTTACCATTCCCACCACATCAATGGAAAAAACTCTAATTACAGGCGACTACATTCTGGTAAGCAAGGCAAGTTGCGGTGCTCGTATTCCACTTTCACAGATTTTTATTCCTTTTTTAAATCCTGCCCAGGAACCGGAAATAAGGCTTCCAGCAATATCTCCTGTTGAAAGGAACGATATCCTTGTTTTTAATTACCCGGTTGAAGATGATAAGGAAATAGAAAAAAGAACTCCATTTGTAAAACGCTGTATGGGCATACCCGGCGACACACTGCTTATAAAAAACGGAATTGTTAAAATTAACGGACAAGCTGTACCTGATATTGAACATCTTGAATTCAATTATTTCATTCAAACCAGCGATCCGTTTAATACCGATTCGCTCGCTGCTATGGGAATTACCGAAGGAGGGGCAGTGATGGACATGTCGCATTACAACCTTACCATGACAAAAAAAAATGCGGAGATCATAAGCAAAAAATACAATGTTGACAACATACAGATAATGTGCGAAGACAGCGGCCTATATACATCCACACTTTTTCCTTCTTCAATGTATTACTCATGGAACATGGATAATTACGGACCATTGGTGATTCCCAAAAAAGGAAATTCAGTCAAGCTTGACAAATTATCTATGCCGCTTTATTACAGGATAATCAGCATCTATGAGAACAATAAGCTTGAGGTAAAAAACGACAGCATATATTTCATTAATAATTTGCCCGCGAAAACCTATACTTTCAAAATGGATTATTATTTTGTTATTGGCGATAACAGGCATAATTCCACCGATTCACGTTTCTGGGGTTTTGTCCCCGAAAACCACATAATCGGCAAAGCAGTTATGGTATGGTTTTCAGTAGATGGCTGCAAAAGTTTTTTAAGTAAATTCAGAAGAGACCGGTGGTTTAAATTGATAGAATAATCATAGTTCAGGTTTCAACACACTTTGTTAAGTTCAGTGTGACATTACTCAGCCTGACAATCCTTTATTAAAAAATGCAGAATGCAGAGTTCAGAATGCAGAATTCGATTTTTAAAAAATACTTTTACTAATGACTACTTCTATTCCGAATATTGTTTTTTCAACTGCTTATCTTCCGCCTATATCTTATTTTCAGCAACTCACAACATATCGATGTATCTATATTGATAGATTTGAAAATTATATAAAGCAAACTTATCGCAACCGCTGTTGTATTTATTCAGCGAATGGGAAACTCGTACTGAGTGTTCCTGTCAAAAAGGTCGATGGAAATCACACCAAAGTAAAAGATATTGAAATTGATTATAGAGAACCCTGGCAGAGGCTTCACTGGCGGGCCATTGAGTCGGCATACAGCAACTCCCCTTTCTTCCTTTATTACCGCGATGATTTTGAACCCTTCTATCTGAAGAAAACAAAATACCTTGCTGACCTTAATAATGAATTGCTGCAAATCATCTGCAAACATGCCGGCATAAAGGCAGAAATATATTTCAGCGAAAAATATTTTGAACCATCTCCTGAAATTATTGATCTGCGGAATTCATTCCCTTCCAAAAAAAAGGATGCCCTGATTCAAAATAAATACAAACAGGTATTTGATGAGAAAAGTGGTTTTATTTCAAACCTAAGTATTATCGATTTGCTTTTCAATGAAGGAAAATTTTCTAAAGAATTTATATAAAATCAGGATATTTATACACTCTTCTTTAGAGGATGATTTCTTTATAAGATAAAAAATCCTCCAGCACACACTCGTCTCCAGACGATTGCATTGATTTCATTCATTTACTTCAGCAACTCAATCGCTTTTGTCACCGCAATTTTTTCCTTGCCCTTAAAAGCCACGATATAGGCATCGGTGAGGCCTTTTGTTACAAGAGTATTTTTGTATTCGTTAGCTGCGTTGTAATCTTTAAAGTTGCCTGAAGTATAAATGGTGAGGCCGGTTTCGTTCACATAATGTTCAAGCCCGTTGCTTACAGCCACATCAAGCCACTGGTTAATTATATCAATTGGAACTTCCTTTTTATACGCACCCACCTGAACTTTAAATGAGATGTCGATATTAACAGTGGTTGTATTGGTGGTGGTGGTAGTAGTGTTGGTTGTTGTATTATTAACAGTTGTATTATTGTTTGCAATGGCAATGTTTGCATTTCCGGCCTGCAAGGTTTTAGCTTCAGCAAAAGTGATTTTCTTTCCATTGTAATAAACAACCACAAATGCATCGGTTACACCTTTTGTAACTATTGTGTTCTTTGCAGTAACAGCTTGCTGTATGTTAGTGTATGTTCCGGATAAGTAGCGGTAATATCCGTTGGCCATTATTTCATCGTATAGAGGAGTGATGTTGAAAAGCTGTGCCGATGTTACTGGTTTTACATACACGCCCACCTGCACGCTGTAGAACAAACCGATTATGTTTGAAACAGGATTGCTTAAAGCTTTGGCAGCAGTTGTAGCTGTAGTTGCAGCAGCGGTTGTGGTGCCGGCTGATATATATGCTTTATTATTCAGGTCGGCATAAGTAGTAGCAAGTGAATTATCGGTTTTAAGCAATGCAAGGGCTTCACCAACAGTAATTCGTTTGCCGTTATTATATGCAACAATAAAAGCGTCAGCAAAGCCCATCGGGCGTATCAGGTCGCGGGCAGTCACAGCATCGTCATATTTTGCAAATAGTCCGGCAAGGTAGCGGTAAATACCAAAGTTTGTGCTCTCGCCGGTTACAGGTGTTATTCCTTTGAACACATCGGGTGCTACCTGCTTGTTCAGTGCACAAAACTGAACTTTAAACACAATGCCTGCAGGTAATACGGGATCGAGGGGAACCAGATTGGCTGCATCAACATTCAGGGGACGTATATTGCCGGCATCAATGTATATGCCTTTGAATTCATTGGTTGTAATTGCTTCTTCAGTTGTTGTAATATTAGCAGTAGTTGTGGTATTTACATTATCCGACATATTATTATTGGTAGTTGTATTTACTGCATTGTTTGTGTTAACGGTATTGTTCGTAACGGCATTATTTGTGTTTGATGTGTTATTCGTATTTACAGAAGTTGTGTTGTTTGTGTTGTCGATATTCGTTGTATTATTATTTGTTGCGGCGTTTGAGTTGTCGGTAGTAGTATTTGTATCAGCAGTTGTGGTATTATTTGCAGTATTATCAGCATATGTCGGAGTTATCTGTTTGTATATATCAATGGCTTTCTGTTGCTTTTCAATTGCAATTTTTTCATTCGTGAGTACATCATTATAAACCGATTTCTGTTCGGAATATGTCATGCTGTCATTGATGGTTTTTTGCAATGCCTGCGCTTTATCGAAATAATATTTTGCTTCGTTTTCAAGCAAATCAGCGGTAGTGGCCTGTGTGTTTTTGCTATCACTAGTTTTAACGGAATCGATAATTGATGAGTTGTTATAAAAATCGCTGGTATTGCCAATATTTTTTATTTCGTACGATTCAATGGTTTTATTCCCGGCTGTTTTTTCAAGTTCTGAAGCTTCTTTTCTTAAGTTATCTTTTTCTGTCTGGTCCGTCGTGCTGTTTGCTTCCTTGCGCTTTTCAGTGGCATTGTCAAGATCGTTTACTGCTTCGTTCTGCAGGTTTTCAGCAAGTGTATTATAATCAGTATTTGTATTATCAACTTCCTGCGAATTATTCATGTCCTTTGCTTCATTATGCATTACAACCGACTGCTCCTGTAATGTAGTCAGATCACTTTGCATCTGTGCAATTTCTTTATTGATATTTTCTTTTTCATCAGCATCTGTAACCAGCTTCAGCTCCGACTGCAAAGCTTTTATGCGTGTTCTTATGGTAACAATAGTTTTATCAATCACATCGGCTTTAGCCTCAACCAGCTGAGGATTGGTTAGTGAGGTTACGTCAGAAGTAGTAGAAATGTTTGAAGTATTTGAATTGTTTACAGTAGAATTACTATTCGAAACATTATTGCTGACAGTATTCTGATTGTTATTGCTTGCAGTGTTATCAGCCGTTACATTGCCTGTATTTGCAGAATTATCTGCAGTAGAAGAATTAGAAGTGTTCACTTCGTCAGTGCTGGTGGCGTTTTCAGCAAAAACATTATTGTTTTCGTATTCGGTTATGTTTTTTTCGAGAGCAGTCTTATCGACAGTTGTATTATTTGGTTTTACATAACTTTCCGTTTCATTTACAACAATAGTTGAATAATTTACTTTCATTTTCAGTTCTTCTGCTTCTTCATTCATGTTTTCAACTTTATCAAGCGCAGCGTCGGCCTGTTTCTGTGCAGTGGTAAGCTGTTGTTCCGTCTGCTCGGCCTGTTTTATGAATTCATTCTGCTGTGATTGTTTTTTTGTTTCGTTGGCTTGTTCCCTGAACTCTTTCGCTTTATTTGAAAGGCTGTCGGCTTTTGACTGGAGGTTGTCGGCAGTGTTCTGCGCCTGCTCCATTTCATATTTCTTGCTGTCGAGGGAATTTGACAATTCCGATGTATACTGATCAATAGTTGCTGTTGAAGTAATTTTATTCTGATCGGTTTTAATTTCGCTGAGAATTTCCTGTGCATCTTCAGTATTCCCATTATTTGATGCATCTTTTGCCTGTTGAACCAATTCTGTTATTAATTGTTTTTCTTTCACTTTTTGATTGTATGAATCATCCAGGTATTCGGCAACAGAATATGCAACAACCGCCTTGCGGGCAAGTTCAACGGCTTCTTTTGAAAGAGCATCAGCCTTCTTCAGGTATTTTTCCTGTTCATCGGTATTTGCTATTTCAGAAGCTTCGGCTTTCAGATTATCGGCTTCTTTTTGCTTTTTCTGGCTTTGTTCATTTTTAACATAAGCAATGGAATATGCATTATCGGCCAGCTTTTTCAAGCTGTCAACAGAAGCGTTTACAGATCTGGTAATTTTTTCGGACTGAGTAATAATTTCATTTTTTGCAGCAGCATCGTTCTTCGTCGTCGTTGCCGTATCATTTGAAATATTTTCAGTAGTTGTGTTATTCGTGTTGTCAGTTACAATCTGATTATTCGTTGTTGTTTGTGTATTATCATTGGAAGTATTTGCAGTGATGTTATCATTCTGAGTTGTAGTTGCAGTATTATCAGTATTTGAAGCTGCAAGCTGGTTATTTGTTACCGTCGTTTTAATTGCCGTATTATTGTCCTGTATGTCTTCTGCCACCGAAGCATAAAGGCTAGATTGGGTTCTTGCGCTGTCGCCTTCGTACTGCACTTTTTCGGTTTTCTGCAATACTTCATCAAGCTCGCTTTGCTTTGTTTTCACTTCGGCTTCAAGCTCGCCGGCTTTCTTCAGGTATTCCTCCTTCAGTGTTTTTTTCTTTGTTTCCCCTGCTTGTTTTTTATATGATTCCGATTGGTTTTGAAGCGAAGTAATTTCTTCTTCAAGAGCTTTTGACTGTGTATAAAGGGTTTCAGCTTCTTTTGCTTTCTTGTTGATATAGTCAGCATTCGGATCGGAATCGAAATAGTTTGTATCGGCAGGTGAATTCTGAAGTTTTTCCGTCATTCTTTCAAGCAGGGCAATGGATGAATCAATGGAATTCGATTGCACGGCCGTTTTAATTTCTTTTGCGTACTGTGATGCTTCATCCGATTCTTTTTGTTTTACTGCCACCTGCTTATCTAACTGGTCGGCAAGCGAAGTTGCAATTACTGATTCTTTTTTCAGTTGCTCAGCTTCGGAACGCGTGGTGGATGCTTTTGAAAGCTGGGTTTTCTTAGAATTCTCATCTGTGTTGGTTTCGGCATTACTTATAATTGCAGCGGCTTCCTTATACTTATTTTCAGATTGTGTTTTCCTGTTAGCTGCAATGGTTTTGGCAGCATCACGTTTTGTTTTCAGCTCGGTTAATTCTTTCTTCGATTGCAGCGCTTGTTTTTCGGCAAGATTGATGATATCCTGATTTGTCATATTATCAGGTATCTCCACTTCGTTTGAGTTGTCCTGATTGTTATTAACAGAATTATCGGCAACAGTTTTATCTTTCTGTTCAAACATGCTTTCGGTGGCATTCACTTCCAGCGTAGATTTTTCTTTAAGAAACTGTAAGGTTTGAGCATATGACGAATCGTTTCCGGAACTTTCATCAGGTTTATCAAATACCAGTACTTCATTAATTTCAGGACGGGTGTCTAGCCTTACACGATAAACAGTGATCATTCCTTCCATACTGGCGCGTTCTGACGAGAAGTAAGCATATTTTCCTGAGGAATCGGGAACGAACATAATATCATCAAACGGAGTGTTTACGGGATAATTCATATTTTCGGGAGAGGACCAGATTCCATCATCTCCCATTGTAGAATTAAAAATATCATACCCTCCAATCGTATTTCTTCCCTTTGAACTGAAATATAAAGTAGCCCCATCAGATAGCATGAAAGGAAAATCTTCATCATATATAGTGTTAATAGTGGTTCCAAGATTTTCGGGTTTGCTCCAGGAACCGTCTTTTTCTTTTGTGGATTTGTAAATATCTTTCCCTGTCTTTCCATCTTTTCCATAACTTGAGTAATAAACTTCATTGCTTTCTTTTGAAAAAAAGCAAAGGCTGAATTTTTCATTTTTTTTGTCAAGTGGTGTTTTGAAAATATCAGGTTTTACAAGTATTTTCCCTCCGAAACGTTCCACATCGTAGGAACGGAAAAAATCATTCGTAACCACCTCAGTTTTCTGTAAAACATAAAGGTCGGAGATATGGGTAAGCAGGGATTTTGCGTTATTACAAATTTCAATCTGCCTCACAACATCTAGCTTTTCGACACTTTTATTACCTGCTTTATCTTTATAGATATCGTATTCTTTAATGGCATCGGCAAAGCGGTAATTCTGGTGGTATGCAAGTCCCAGGTAATAAAAGACAGCATCATCCACCCCTGTTTTGGAAGAAGCCAGCTCAAGATATTTTATTGGCTTTTCATTGTCGCGGCGGTCGGCATATATCAGGCAAACGCCAAACCTGTAATTGTAAGCAGGATCTTTGGGATATATGCTCACGAGCTGTGAATACAAGGGCATGGCCGATTCGTAGTCTTCGGCCACAAAGTATTCATCGGCCTTCTTTTTCAGCTCATCCTGGTTTTTGTATGTTGTTTGAGCTTGAGCATTCAGGAAAAAAATTAAAAGAAAAGCTGCAGGAAAAATGATATGATACGGTATTTTTTTCAATTTATAATAATCACGCTCCTATTAGATGATATTATACTGAATTTTGCATAAATTGTTACTTACTTATCAGCGGCTTTTTCTTCCTGAAAAAGAATTTGGCTTCCTCACCTTTTCTGAGCCGCCTGATATTTTTCCTATGTGTAAAAAAAATGAAGATGACAACCGTTATAGAAAAGACTATGTATGCCCACTCATTGCAGTCAAAAACATAATATGAAAGAAACGGGAAAATTATAGAAGCCGCCATTGAACCTATAGAGACATAATGAGTGATCAACAGAACAATCATGAATATTCCAAAAGTAATCAATGCGGGAAAAGGAAACAGCGCCAATACAACGCCAAGCGAAGTAGCTATTCCTTTCCCTCCCTTAAAGCCCGCGAACAAAGGAAATACATGACCTACCACAACAATGAAAGAAAGAATAACTTTAAAAAAGGCAAAAAATTCATTATGCGTTCCGAAATCATCCCGGCAGATATATGCAAGCTCCACCGCAGAAAAACCTTTCAATACATCGATGATAAATACGGGAATTCCTGCTTTCGGACCAAGCACCCTGATAGTGTTGGTGGCGCCGGCATTACCGCTGCCGTAATCACGCACATCAATTTTGTAGAACCATTTTCCTACCCATACGGCAGTTGGTATTGAACCTATAAGGTATGCAAGAATACAAACTAAAACTGTCTGATAATTAATAAAATCAAATTCCATTTTAAAAATTATTTGCTGACCCTGGCAACAAAACCTTTCTTTCTGCTTTCGAGGCTGATCGTATATTTAAATGCCGGCAGATCTTTTTCCGCCTTTTGTATTTTGTTGTCGTCCTTTGTATTTTTTATTATATCGTTAAATTCCGTATTTGATGAAATCGCCTGCATAAGATTCGCTTTGTAATTAAAATAATACCAGTCGTTCGAATCAAATTCAAGATAAATGTTGATTTCATCACCTGTACGATTTTTCTTTACTTCAATGTAACCATCAACATATTTGTTTATCTGGTTCTTTTTGATGGCAACAATGCCAATGGGACCTTGTGAAACAAATGACCTGGTTGTTTCATTCCAGTACATCTGCACATCTCCGAGCAGGAAAGTTTTTTCAAGTTCATCGGGAAGTCTTTTAAAGCTTCCATTCATTGAGATATCAGACACCAGTTTGTCTGCTTCTTTGGTACCCAAAACTTCTGCAAGGGTTTTTGTAAAAGTAGTTCTTGTAAGATCTAATGCTTTTAATGTTGTATACTTTTCCAGTTTTTCATTCATGAATTTCAATGCATCATCGCTGAAGAAAAAGTCGAAAGACATAACTATGTCAAGCGTAGTTGAATCAGGAATGATATATTGTTTAACATTACCGTATGTTCCAACGGTCATGCGGCCCGTATTGGGAGCCATGTCAATTTTGCCATCACCGTAAGTAATGCAACTGCTTCTTGTCAGGCTGACATAATTGCCCGGCTGATTGAGCTGTTTCAGTTTTTCCTTGTTTGAAATCCTGTATTCATCGCTTATTTCATCATAATAAATATAACCTCTTGCTGTAATTACATCCTGGTCGGTTGATTTATATCTTTTCATCAGGAAAGCAGAATATACATAGTTAGAATCATTGGCCAGCAAAATACCTGCTTCGAGTTTTCCTCCGCTCACATCTTTTATAGAATCACTGATGGGAATATAAATTTCGTTGGGGTTGATTTCCGATTTGAATTTTATCCAGTTCCTGTATAGTGTATCGCATTCATGATTTATTTTAAATGCACCTGTGAAATTCAGGAATTCGTTGTTGGCAGTAAGCTTTACCCCTCCCGCGAAATCAAATTCAGGACTAAGTTCAAATTTGGATGTATCGCTGATGATTCCTGTGCCATAAGTCTGTAAAGTGGTATCGACAGCAATTTTACCCAGGTAAACCGGATGAACCGCCGTGTCGGATGCAACATAATCATACATGCCGTCCGCTGTATAATTTTTTCGGGAAGTGATATGAACAAGAGCATCGTACATTGTATGGTATTTTGTTGCAGTATTGGCGAGGATTTTAGCGTCAATAAGGGGTCTCATCTCTGCTTTTTTCAGAATAGTAACATCGCCTTTGGCAGGGAAAATAGCGGCATCGGCTATTTTAATAATTTTTACATCTTTGGCATAAATGATATTATCTTTCAGGTTGTATTTTGCACGGGGCGAGAAAAACCGCAAAGAATCCTGAGCGGGATGAATGGAAATAAATTCAGAACCCGAAAGGTCAATATCGGCAAGTTCTTTTATAGAAAGGTTGTTCAGGCTGTCAGTATTCTGGCTTTTGGTGTTGGCGAGTTCAATTTCCTCTTTATCCATAAACCAGTCGAATTCATCCATAAAGCAAATGTACTGGTTAATTGGAAATTCAACCTTTGAACTGCCTCCGTTCGATTTGAATTCACCTTTTCTTTCATCGAAATCAATATGGGCATTGTAGTTATAAGTTGAAAAAGCCAGCTCCGATAAATCATAGCTTCGTAAACGGAAATCGGCAGTATCGGAATCAAAAACCCTGTTCTTGAATTTAAAAAGTTTTGCATCCATTTCTGCATCATTGAACACCATGGTTCCTGTACCTGTAAGACTTGTAGGCGTGAGTACGATGCTGCCATTCAGCAAAGCTTCGCTGTTGTACATGGCAATAGGCTTTTCTTTTTTTGTGACCACCATAACATCGTTATACGGCATCCAGTGTTCGTAAACATCGGTTGCAATTACAGGGGGATATTCAATGCCTGACTTCACTTCAGTGAGTTCGTAATACTGGACATCGGCATTCATTGAGTCGGGATAAAAAATAAAATTACTGGATTTGCTGATGGATGTTAAATATTTTAATGTTCCGTTTCCTCTCAGCCCGAGATTGCTCAAATCAATGATGGAATCATAGGTTCCTTTTCCTTTGTAAACCAGAAACCCATCATCGGGTGTAAGGCGCACAAAACCTAATGAATAGTCGGGCTGTACTTTTAGTACTTCATCAAAATCAGGGAAAATATCAGCCGACACAAAGTTGCCGGTAAATCCTATTCCTTCCGTGGTAATATTGTCAAGACTGTCAATTTCAAAAGGGTTAATATGAAAGTAAAAATGTTCGCGCGTATAAACTCCTTTTTGAACAGCCTTCTTATCATAATATACATAGGAATCTTTCTGACTTGTAAAAAGCGGATATTTCCCGTAGGGGATCAAACCCGATTTATTATTGAACTCGTCAATCTGCAAATCACCCTTTATGCCTTCAATAACTGACTTAACTCTCACAGCGCTGTAATTTCCCTGAGCATCCGGCTTAAAGCTTTTCACATAAAACCCAAGCGAGTCGATCACAGGCATATCAATATTGAATTTATCATAATTGAATGAAAAAAGTTTTCCGTAGAAATCGAACATGCCGGCATGAACTCTCCCATCGAATTCGAAATCCCTGTTCTTTTTTACGACGAGTTTTTCATCTTTCGGAAAAATATAAACATTCTGAGAGTCGCTCAGGTAAACGCTTTTCACTCCGTTCAGCTTCAAATCAAAATTAAGGAGGTTGATAGTGGCGTTGCTTTCAGTGGTTGTGACAGAATTAAACTGAAGAACATCATAATCGATCCTGCCGGCACGGGCAAGTAAAAAGTTGTAAAGTTTTTCCTTAAGATACACTTTGTTATTTTCAATGTCGTATGCTATAAAGCCCATGCTGGCCATGTTGATCAGTAATGCTTCAATCTGAGCCGGGTCAATGCCCAGATATATTGCGTAATCTTTAACATTAACTACATTGGTATCCTTGAGCTTTGCATATTTTTTCAGATCGCTGAGCGGATGTGTTTCGTCAATTCCCAGTAGTTTGTAATAGCGCTGTTCGGTGTAGAAATTATACGATTCGAAATCGGCTTCACCTTCAAGGCCTACTCCTTTAATCATTTTCATTTCAATAATAGGTTGATCCAAATTCCAGTATAATGCTTCCACATACATGTCGAGTTTATGATAGGTATCGAAGAAAGGTGTCTTACCTATCCCGTCTTTAGAACGCATCAGGCTAAGCTCTTTTTTATCGTTCAGATATTTCATTTGCAGCCCGGGATGATAAATTGAATCTCCTTCCCAGTATATGGTTACACTGGCAACATCGGATGAAATTTTTTCCTGCCGGATGGTGTAATTTTTTGCCCCGGTTTTCACAAAAGGTTTCCCTTCCCTGTAAAAAGTAAGGTAGGCATCCTGGTCTTCATTGCCCGAGCCCAGGAGTTTTCCTCCGTGCATGGTAAAGCCTCCGTCATAATCTATATTCGGAAAAATACTTTCAATTTTTAGTCTTTTGTCATAAGAATCGAAACGCGGATACGAGGCTTTATCCTCTGTTATGTTTGCCTGAACCTTCTCTTCCAGCGCACCCAGCAAGGGTTTATCGAAATACGTGGTATAATAAAACTTTACAGAGTCTGCGGTATATTTCGAATATTTAAGATTGATTGAATAATGAGCAAGTTCAGCATAAACGGTATTTTCATCAAGCCCTGCCCTTTTCCACAAAACTTTCCCCCCGTTGCCATCCCATTTCAGTAAAGTTGGATAATATACGCCTTTTGTAGAATAAATGTTGGCGCTGTCATCGTTGGCAATGCAGGTAAGATTGAGCGAAGGGAATACAATGCGGGGAATTGTGTCGTACTCAAAACTATAATTGCTGTTATCCGATTTCCATGTTGTAGTTGTTGACTTATACAAAACATTTTCTGAAAAAAGATTATCGCTTATCTCAAGGTAATCGATAAACTGTGAACTCGTTGATCTGTTTATAAGCTTGTCAAGACTGGCTTCCCATGCTTTGAAGCTTTCATCAGTCTGACTTGTATTATTAAAACTTATTATTGCTGAAAGATAATTTTTAAAATGCGGAATAGGCTTCATTTTCTTTTTAAGCATTTTATTGCATGTCTCAATCATTTGTTTTTTCTGGTCATCAGAAAACTTTCCGCCATTCCACTCCAGTGTGAAAGTTTCAACAAATGCCTTGGCCGTTTTTTTATCGTCAGGATTATCAATATCCTGGAAAAAAGTTGCCATTTCCTCAAAAAAAACCGCAGGATCATCTGAAAATTTTTTGATAGGCTGGGCATTTGATTTAATAACGAATATCAGGAGCAGAGGAGCAAAAAGTAAAATTCGCAGTTTCATGATTTCATTAATAATTATTGCTTTTTGAACTTGAGAACGATCCAGTTATTCTTATTTTTTTTGCTGATGAATTTCATTCCATCCGATTCCACTCTGTCGGAAATGACAGGAACATCGGCATCGTAAAAACCACTCAGTAAAAGTATTCCTGCCTTATTCAGGTGGCTGATGTATTTGGGTATGTCGCGCATTAAAATATTGCGGTTAATGTTTGCCAGGATCACATCGTGGGTTTCAGAAATCAATCCGGCATCACCCTGAAAAATCCTTACAATATCATTGACCAGGTTGCTTGCAATATTCTCAACGGAATTATTAAATGCCCATTCGTCAATATCAATAGCAGTAACTGTAGAAGCGCCCATTTTAGCAGCAAGAATAGCAAGGACGGATGTACCGCAGCCCATATCAAGAACAGACTTACCCGTTACATCCATTTGAAGTAGTTGTTCAATCATAAGGTGAGTTGTTTCATGGTGGGCGGTTCCGAACGACATTTTCGGTTCAATAATAATATCGTATTTGCAATGCGTGTTCGCAGGATGAAAAGGCGCACGCACGCAACATTTTCCTGCAACAGCAACTGGGCTGTAACTGCTTTCCCATTCTTCATTCCAGTTTTTATCGGGGATGCTTTTATATTCATACTTTACAGAAAATTCTTTATTGTGAAGTATGCCAAGCTTTTCAACATCTCCTGATGAAAATTTTGAAGTAGAAATGTAAGCAAGAAGCCCCATATCGGTTTCTATGAAACTTTCAAATCCGATATCGGCCAGCATTGCAGCTAATATTTCATTGCCCGTTTCTTTCGGTGTGATGGTAAAATTAAATTCGATATATTTCATTCATTTAGTTTATTGTTATACTATGACGAATTTGACATATAATTCATAACAATAAAAATAAACGTTTTTTGCGAGATGTAAGTATGTGAAAAGTTAATAATTATTAAAAAGAATGAACAATGCTTATAAAATCTTCCGCATTTAATGATGCTCCGCCGATAAGGCCGCCGTCAACATCAGTATTGGCAAAGAGTTCACGGGCATTGGCTGCATTGCAACTACCTCCGTATAAAATTACATATTCTGCAGCTATATGTTCTCCATATTTTTTTATCAGCAATTGCCGTATGAATTCATGCATTTTCTGAGCTTGGTCGGGTGTTGCAGTAACACCGGTTCCTATAGCCCATACCGGCTCATATGCAATGACCGTTTTTTTAATTTCATCCGGATCAAGCATGAACAGTCCGTTTTCAAGCTGCTTCTGAACTACCCTGTGCTGATTTTCATTTTTCCTTTCAGGTAAAGATTCTCCGCAGCAATAAACGGGAACCAGATTGCACTCAAGTGCTGCGCTTATTTTTTTTGAAAGGAAATCATCTGTTTCATTAAAATATGCCCTGCGCTCGGAATGGCCGATAATTACATATTTTGCACCCAGCGATGCGATCATGGAAGCAGATACTTCGCCTGTAAATGGACCTTTTTGTTCCGCGTAACAATTCTGCGCGGCAACCGAAATGAAGCCTGAGTCCTTTGTGATGTTCACAGCCATTTCAAGGTAAGGAAAAGGTGGCGCAAGAATAACATGCGTATTTCCTGAAATCGCTTTCCTGTTAAAACCGTTTGCAATAGCGCTGATCAGTTCAAATGCTTCATCACGGGTTTTGTTCATCTTCCAGTTTCCGGCTACAATTTTTTTTCTCATAACAAAATATATTTAATTCTTGAATGGTTTAATTGTTAGTATTGTTAAATTGCTATTTAAATTTTTCTTTATATTATTAACGGTAATCATACAGCAATAAAACAATTAAGCAATTTGATAATATTTTTAGATAAAAGATAAATTTGCATTTTAGTCTAAAACATTAATTGATATTTATTGTACTCTTATACGAGGATCAAGATATCCATAAAGAATATCGACGATAACATTTATCATGACCAAAATTAATGAAACAAATAATACGGCACCCATGACAACAGGAAAATCGTATTTTTCAAGTGCTTCAACTATTACAACCCCTATGCCCTTCCAGTCGAAAATGAATTCAATAAAAACTGCACCTGCCAGAATAGACGCCAACCATCCCGATATTGCAGTTACAACAGGGTTCATTGCGTTTTTTAAAGCATGCTTGGTTATTGTTTTATAATAATTCAATCCTTTTGCTTTTGCTGTTCTTATATAATCCTGGTTCAGAACTTCCAGCAGCGAATTCCTTGTAAGTTCCACAACCACTGCCAATGGCCGTATCCCCAGTGTTATGGCTGGTAATATCAGGTTTTTGAGGCTGAGGTATTCTCCGTTTCCAAAATCATCAACACTGTACAAACTTCCGAACATATTGAGTCCGGTGAACTTTCCGAGCAGATAAGCAAAAATCCATGCGGCAAGAATGGCTGCAAAGAAAGATGGTAGCGACATGCCGAGAGAAGATAATACAAGTGAAAGCTTATCAAAAAAACTATTCTTTTTAACAGCGCACAATATACCTAAAATAATTCCTATGACAAGGGCGAAACCTATAGCTGCAAATGCAAGCACAGCTGTATTGGGAAATGCTTCGAGCAATATATCCCCTACTTTTCTCTTGCTCTGGTAAGATCTTCGCAAATATGGAGTCTTGAGAACAACAGAAGAGTGTGAAACATCAAATATTTGTATTGAGGAATATTTTGTGGAATCAAGATACCAGAAATTTGCCGGAGCATCAGTATTGTGAATGGATACCGGAGATAAATCATTCAGGTAATTTAAATATTGCATCATGAGCGGCTTGTCCCTGCCCAGATCTTTATTTATTGCTTCCACCGATGAAATGTCGGCGCGCTGGCCCAGCATCATTCGCGCAGGATCGCCGGGTAAAATAGTAAATAAAATAAAAACAACCGTTATCACCCCGAACATTACGAGGAACCCGTAGAACAAACGTTTTGAAATGAACTGATACATTAAAAACGAATCTATAAAAGCTAATACGTTTTAAGTAGGCAGTTTGCAGTAGGCAATTAGTAAAAAACATTATTTTGCCTATTGCTTACTGCATACTTTTTTTATTTCAGATAATCCTTCTTCACTTCTTCATAAATAGGTAAATCGCGCCAGTGCCATTTGGCAAGAACAACTCCATCCTTCAAAAGCAAAATTCCGGGATTTGCGCGTACCATTGATTTCAATGCAGTTTCGTCAACATTATAAAACTGAAAAATGGCATTCACATCATGCCTGAAAATTTCAACAGTTTCCTGAATAGTTCCTGTGAGTCCTACGAAAGAAATACTGTCTTTATCGCAACCTTCAACAAACTTATTTATTTCAGCATATATTATTTTATTTGTTTCAGTAAGGTCGTGTGCTACCAATATGAACTGATATCCTGGATTTGCAACAATCGAATCGGTTAATGTATCCCCTTCAAAATCACTAATAATAAAATCGTGAATTGGAGCTTCTTTAAATTCCTGAGTTATCTTTTTAATTGTTGTATCGTATTTAATACTTGCCCACTTTGCACTGTCCTTGTATGGCAATGTTTTAGCAGTATATTGAAATGTGTCGCTGGTTATTTTGTCTTTATAAACCAAAATACTTTCAGAAATCTCGGGTATGGGAGTCATCTGTTCTGAAATTTTATTCCCAACTTTCCAAGGCAGAAAATCAATAACAGGTAAATGCCGTAGCGAATAAATTGATACGAATACAATAAGACCTGCCCCAAGAATAATTATGCTGATTTCATTTTTAACTTTAAAAGCAGATTTTGCGAATTTGTATGTAAACAAAAGAAACAACACAAGAATAATAAGTACCACATTTTTATAAAACGTTTCCCAGTTCGTAAGTTTCACTGCATCGCCAAAGCAACCGCAGTCGCTTACAGGGTTATTGATAGCTGAAAGGAATGTCAGTCCTGTGAAAAAAAACATCATTATAAATGATAGCCAGGCTGACAACTTGGGTTTCACTCCAAATACGAGCATCACACCTATTGTAAATTCAATAGCACATAACAAAACAGCAAGGAATAATGCCAACGGACTAAGCCATTCCATGCCGTAAACTTCAAAATACTCGTTGAATTTGTAGACTGAACCAAGTGGGTCAATACCTTTCACAAAGCCGGAAAACATAAAGGTTAGTCCGACAATGGTTCTGAAAATGATTCGTATGATTCTCATATTTATGAATTTTAAAATTTAACAGTCTTCAGTCCACAGTCGGCAGTCGGCAATATGCAAACTGAAAAGTTCATCACGCATACTTTGATGGATTTTCTATCATATGCCCTAAAAGCCGTCCTACTTCCTTGCATCTTAATGATAGATCATTATAATTCCTTTTAGTTAAATATTCACATGCATATGAAAAATCAAGCCATACATCGGTTTCGCTATTTTCCATATCAGCATCAGATGATTTACTAATAAAATGCGCTGGATATCTTCTTTTTCTATATGCTTCAGCTATACAGGTGCAGACCGATCTCGACGATCTTCTAATTTGATCTGTCAATGAATACGTTTCTTCTTTTGGAAAAGTTTTCGAAACCTTAAAAATATCCATTGCAAGAGCAAATGCTTTTTTATAAACCATTAAATCTTTAAAACTACTCATATCAATTTTATTTTTATTGCCAACTGTTGACTGAAGACTGTGGACTTTTTATTTTTTTTAACTTTTTCTTATTCAACTTCCATAAGTTTGATCAGAGCAAACACTGCATAGTTTATCATATCCAGATAATTCGCATCCACACCTTCTGAAACAAAAGTTTTTCCGGCATTGTCTTCAATCTGCTTGATACGTTTGATACGCATAAGGATAATATCTGTGAGTGAGCTAATCCTCATATCGCGCCAGGCTTCACCGTAATCGTGGTTCTTATCTTCCATCAGCGATTTGGCTTGTACAGTATATTTATTATACAGACTCATTGCTTGCGTTTCGGGTAAATTTTCGTCTTCTAGACTCGAGCCCAGTTCCAACTGTATCAATGCAATCACGCAGTAATTAACAATGCCTCTGAATTCTGAGCAGATATCGTCGTCAATTTTCTGCATGCCTTTCTCTTCAATGCTGCGGATGCGCTGTGCTTTTATGAAAATCTGGTCAGTGACCGAAGCAGTACGTAATATGCGCCAGGATGTGCTGTAATCTTTCAATTTCCTGCTGTAGATGTCCCTGCAGGCATCAATCACTGAATTATATTGCCCTGATGTTTTATTCATATCAAAATTTAATAAATTAGCACTTTATAATTATTGCAAAATTAATCGTTTAATGAATTCTTTGCATAAAGATACAATTTTTTCTTCACAAAAAACTGTGAATTGCCGAGGCACATTATTATCGCTGGAGAAGCCTATTGTGATGGGTATTCTGAACATTACACCGGATTCTTTTTACGATGGCGGAAAATTCAGCTGCATAAATGACATTATTAATCATACACGAAAAATGCTGGATGAAGGCGCTGCAATAATTGATATCGGAGCCGTTTCAACAAAGCCTGGTGCTAAAGAAGTAAATGCTTCTAAAGAAAAGGAAAGATTGATTCCTGTAATTAAAGCAATTGTCAAGGAATTCCCGCAAGCAATTCTTTCCGCAGACACTTACCGCTCTGAAATTGCAAAAGCTGCAATTGGCGAAGGTGTTCATATCATCAATGATATTTCTGCAGGACAGTTTGATAAAAAAATGTCCCGCACTATTGAAAGCCTTCAGGTACCATATATTATTATGCACATACAGGGAACTCCTTCCGAAATGCAGAAAGACCCGAAATATAAAAATGTGGTAAATGAAGTTATGCTGTACTTTTCTGAGAAAGTGGACAAATTAAAACAGATAGGAATAAACGATATCATTATCGATCCGGGCTTTGGTTTTGGTAAAACGGTAGAGCACAATTATGAATTGCTGAAAAATCTTGACCTGTTTAAAGCCTTTGATCTGCCAATAATGGCAGGTGTTTCCAGAAAATCAATGGTGAATAAAGTTTTGGGTACAAAACCAGAAAATGCACTAAATGGCACCACGGTTCTGAATACGATCGCTTTGATGAAAGGTGCCAGTATACTAAGGGTGCATGATGTAAAAGAAGCTGTAGAAACAGTGAAATTGTTCTGTGCTTTTTCATCAATTTAGAAATATCGTTCTATGAAAAAAATAATACTCTTTATTACGGTTACCTTATTTGTAATTCTTTCTTCCTGCTGGGATGAAACCGATACCATTACTTTTTATAAAGATGGAACTATAAAATTTGTATCTGTTGTAACTGTAAGTGACAGCATATATAAGTCATCTGATATCGAAATATGGATAAAATCGTATGTTGATGAGTTAACAAAAGCGAATTGGAATGTGAAATGGGAATGGAAAAATAAAAAGCTTCCATTTGAAATAAAACTTACAGGAAATGGAAATATCCATAAGATAAGTAAAAACACAAACTTTTACATTTTTGAAGAAATTAGTGATAACAAATATATTTGGCAATTTACGAAACCGCAACCGCTTGGCGAAGGAAAAAGACGTATGATAAATATTTCAAAAGAATCTGTGAAACTTCTTACTACCGATAAAAAAGTGGTAAATTCAATAATTGCTGATACTGCATTTAAAAAGTATATCCTGGATCTTAACTGATATTAATATTCAGAACACATGAATACTGAAACCCTCAAACCAAAAATCTTTCCCTCTGAAAAATCATGGCACAGCTGGCTGTTGAAAAACCATGACAAAGTTGAATTTATCTGGCTTGCACTGAAAAAGAAAGATTCAAAAATAAAATGCATCACATACCATGAAGCGCTGGATGAAGCACTGTGTTTCGGATGGATTGACGGAATAGTTAAGAGGTGCAATGATGATGTATTTATGCAACGCTTCACCCCCAGGAAACCGCGAAGTATATGGTCGCTGATTAATAAGAATAAAGTAACCGCCTTGATAAAAGCAGGGAAAATGACAGATGCAGGACGGGCAAAAATTAAAGAAGCGAAAAAGTCAGGGCAATGGGAAAAAGCTTATGGCAGCAAAGTACCTCAGGTGATGCCTGATGATCTGATAATTGCTTTAAAAACAATGCCGGAAGCATGGATGAATTTTTCAGCCTTCACTCCCTCATACCAGCGTTCGTATATCGCCTGGATATGCTTTGTGAAAAAAGATGATGCCAGAAAACGAAGAATAGCAAAGGTTGTGGACTATGCTTTGGAAAATATAAAATCCGGAATGCTGTAGGGCGTGTCATGAAATAACCTTTCTATTTTGACTTGTTCTTTTGTCATTTTTCTACGTTGCAAATTTTGCAAAGAGACG
>JAZDMF010000045.1:0-12669 GCA_043801235.1 Bacteroidota bacterium
CAAAATCCAAAAATCAACCTTACGGAAACCCTTGTTAATCCTGGCATTTAATTTTTGCCATTCCTACATTGTTAATAAAAACAGGGGTTATTAACAGATATTTGTCTGTTTTTCGACGATAAGGCTGCAATGTGGGTTAATGAAATATGTTCCCGCGGAAAGATCTGATACAGGAACTTCGGCATTGTAGTATCCCCGTGCTGCATCGGAGGTAAGTGTGTAAACGCAATTTCCGATAATGTCGAAAAGTTCCATTTTAATTTGTGAATTCTTATCGGAATAAATATGAACATTCAGGTTTTCCTGTGCGGGAAGAGGATACATATACGTTATTTTGCAGGGAGTTGTCTCATCGGCCACACCGGTAGTTCCGCAGGTTGAAAAATATGTGTTGAAACCAGTTGCTGATGGAGGATAATTCACATCGTGGTAATAAGTATGATCAGGGCAAACTACCGAATATGTAGGATATCCTAACCAGGGAAAACTTGTTGAGTATGTGTTGCACACGGCATCTCCGCCGCCCTGTGTTCCGCTGGCGCAGGGATTAGTAACTCCATAAGTTGTTTTATACGTATTCACTTCAGCATTGTTGTCCCCATAATCAATACCCCAGAACTTAATATTTCCGTTGCCGGAGCCATGAGCCGCATAGGCCTGATCGATAATGGGAGCATATGTCTGGCAGTATACGCAGGTTGTGTAGAAGAAATCGAGCAAAACAGAATTGCCTGCGTTGCATGTTGTAAAAAGGTTTACAGGTGTTCCATCAGTAAAAGTAACACTGAAATCAATGGCAACTTCAAGCGGTTGTAAAACAGATGAAGACTGGAAATCAGCAGGTTTTTCAAATGTTGTAAGCTGGTTTTGAGCATTTGTTACCAGGCAGCATAAAATTAACGGAATAAAGAGTAAAATTTTTTTCATAGCTTAATGATTTTGGTTTGATGTTTATACAAAGTTATAATTATTTTTGTCAGGCCTGCATACTATGAAAAAAATATTTTTTACCGATCTGGGCCTGTCAGATTATAAATCTGTATGGGATTATCAGCTGAGGCTGTCGGATGAATTGCGGCAGTCACTGAATAATAACTCAAAGCAGCCTGTAGGTTACTTGATATTCTGCGAGCATCCGCATGTATTTACATTGGGCAGGAGCGGCTCTGTAAATAATTTACTCGTTAAGGAAAATTTTCTTAAAGAAAAGAATATCGCATTTTATAAAACAGATCGCGGAGGCGATATAACATATCATGGGCCTGGTCAGATTGTAGGTTATCCGATTCTGGATTTAAAATCATTCGGAATCGGAGTTAAGGAGTATGTTCACAAAATGGAAGAATCAATAATTCAAACCTTGAATGAATCAGGCATTTCTTCTGAAAGATTGCCGGGTGCTACGGGTGTTTGGTTAGATTCACAAACAAAAAATGCCCGTAAGATAAGCGCTATCGGCATACGTGTAAGCAGGGGAATCACCATGCACGGATTCGCACTGAATATAAACACCGATCTTTCATTTTTTAACTTCATCAATCCATGTGGATTTACTGATAAGGCGGTTACTTCAGCTGCAAAAGAACTTGGTGCCCAACAAAATATTGAAGAGATCAAACCGAAGCTGAAATATAATTTTGCAAAAGTGTTTGATGTGGAATTAAAATCATAAAAATCCGTTTCAATTTGTTCAACTTATTTTATTATTTTATCTTAGCTCAGCTTTATACATTTAATGACTTCAGAATTTATACCATTACTCATTATGTTTTAGACCATAGATAAATTTGGTATAATGCCGAAATAGTAACTGTTATAGGACAATTTATTGGACTATTACAGATACAGCATCGGTATTATTAATAACCTTAAACATTCCTTTCTATGAAAACATTAATTAAAATTTTGATTCTGCCGGTTCTCGGAATTCTGTTTTTTTCCTGCGGGCGGTCCTCTGACAGAGATGCAAAAATGAAAGAAAGCAGCAAGCAGGACAGCGTAGCTCCCGGCATTCAGTATGAGGTTTATGACAGCGAAAAAAAGTCAACGGATACGGATGATGAGGGAACTAAAGATGATAAAGGTGTGTCGTCATCGGCAGCTGTTGAAAACGTAAAAGATACTGTCCATAAATTTATCAGGACTGCCGATATAAAATTCAGGGTAAGGAATGTGATTCATGCAACATACCAGATTGAAGATATAGTGAATACGTTTAGCGGGTTTGTTACCAGTACGAAACTTACCAGTACCGTTGACAAAAAAACAACAACTCCTGTAAGCGTTGATTCTTCGCTTGAAACCACGTATTATTCGGTTGAGAATTCCATGGTGCTGCGGGTTCCGAACACAAAGCTTGACACCACGCTGAAATCGATTGCCAAACTTGTCGACTTTATGGATTACAGGAATATCAAGGCCGAAGATGTTGCTATAAAAATTCTTGAAAATAAACTTGCGCAGAAAAGAATTGCTAAATACAGTATACGCGTTGATGCTGCTTCGCAAAATAAATCCAAAGATGCCACCGAAGCAGTAAATACCCAGGATAAACTTTTGGCAAAAGAAGAAGCTGCTGATAAAGCGCTGATTTCAAACCTTACATTACTTGACCAGATAAGATACAGCACCGTAACCCTTCTTATTTATCAGCGTCAGTCAATTCGGCGGGAGTTGATCCCGAACGATAAAAACACCAGCGCATATGAACCGGGCTTTGGAACAAAGTTTCTTGAATCGCTGAAAACAGGGTGGAATATGATAGTAGCCTTCATCGTATTTATTGTGAAATTATGGGCATTGATTTTATTTGTTGTAGTTGCCTATATTATTTATAAATGGATATTGAAAAAATATTGGAAGAAGGACAAAGAAAAATCCTGAATTTTACTCAATATAAACTTCAAGTAATTTCGCTTTTTCTCCGGGCTGAAGCGATATTTCATTCATGTCCGCAGGAATCATTAGCGTCTGCCCTGCAATAATTTTTTCCTGTCCTTCATTGTACTGAAGAGTGACTGTACCTTCAACACACATCATGATAACAAATGAATCAAGTCCGAAATAGTCACGCGATAATGTTTTGTCAGGTGAAAGCAGATTGCTTGTAAAATAAGGACTTTTAACCAGGTTCGATGGTTTATCAGGGTCAAGTGAATAACGCGTACGATAATTTTTCCGGAAAGTATAATCTATAGCATCGATAGCCTCTTCAACATGCAGTTTTCTTGAAACGCCTCCGGCATCAATCCTGTCCCAGTCATAAATCCTGTAAGTGATATCGGATGTCTGCTGGATTTCTGCAAGGCATACACCGGGGCCTAAGGCATGAATACGGCCTGATGGAATATAAAATACATCACCTGCTTTTACTTTCTCATAATTTAAAATTTCGGTGAGTTTTTTATTTAAAAAAAAATCATGACAGGTTTCTTTATTCACTTCCCTGCTGAATCCGCTGATGAGTTCGGCATCTTTATCGGCATCGAGCACATACCACATTTCCGATTTTCCGTTTTCGCCATAACGTTTCTGTGCAAGCATGTCATCAGGATGCACCTGAATTGACAGCCATTCACATGAATCGATAATTTTTACCAGAATGGGAAATTTCAATCCAAATTTGCCGTATACTTTTTCTCCTACCAGGTCGGTCATGTATACTTCAATCAGTTCTTTAATATTATTTCCTTCCAGAAATCCATTTGAAACAACGGATAAATTATTTTCAACTCCCGACAATTCCCAGCATTCGCCGCAATTTGGCAAGGGTGAAAAATCTTTATTGAAAAGTTTTTTCACTTTATCGCCGCCCCACACTTTATCCTTGAATATGGGTTTGAATTTTAAAGGATACAATGGATTCATTTCTTATCTTTGAATATTCATTGCAAAGTTATCAAATTCAGATGAGCATTAATAATTTTCCTGTTGAAGATATTATTAAACTGCGAAGGGAGCTTCACAGGAATGCTGAATTGTCTCTCAGCGAGTATAAAACAAAAAATCTGATTGTCGATTTTTTAACGGTACATGCTGCCTCATCAAAAATTATTTATCTTGCCGGTAGCGGTATTGCTGTCGTTTTTGACAGCGGAAATCCCGGAATAACTTTAATGTTCAGGGCCGATACCGATGCTTTACCTATTCAGGAAGATGCTTCACTGCATTACGCTTCATGCAATAAAGATGTTTCGCATAAATGCGGGCACGATGGCCATAGTGCCATTCTGTGCGGTCTTGCATGTGTATTGCAAAATGATTTTGCGAAATCCGGAAAAATAATTCTGATGTTTCAGCCTGCCGAAGAAACAGGGCAGGGAGCCTTGAATGTTCATAATGATAAAGCTTTTAAAGACCTTGAACCAGATTTCATTTTTGCACTTCATAATCTCCCTGGTTTTGAAAAGAATGCAATCATCATAAAGAAAGAACAATTTGCATCAGCATCAAAAGGAATGATCATTAAGCTGAAAGGGAGGTCATATCATGCTGCTTATCCTGATCAAGGCGTGAACCCTGCATTTGCTTTTTCTGAAATAACACAAGGTATTGCGGATATCCCTGAGTATTCTGATAGCTATGATAACTTTATTCTCACCACCATCGTATATGCAAAACTTGGTGAACCCTCGTTTGGAACTGCTGCGGGATATGCTGAAATACATGCAACACTTCGAAGCTATGATAATCACAACATGCAACGGCTGGTTCATGAATGCAGTTTGATAGTGGATGAAAAATCGAAGGAATATGGGCTGGAATATTCAATAGAATGGGCCGATGAGTTTGAAGAAACCTATAATCATCCAGAAGCAGTTGAAATTATTGAAAAAGCAGCAATTGAATGCCATCTGAAAATCATTCATCTTCCATTTCCGTTCCACTGGTCGGAAGATTTTGGAAGATTTACATCAAAATATAAAGGTGCCATGTTCGGACTGGGTGCTGGAAAGGTACATGCTGAACTGCATACAGACAAATATGATTTCCCGGATGAAATAATTGAAACAGGAATTAATATCTTTTACAATATTTATAAGGACATTATAAATAAATGATTTTATTTTTGCAGCATGCTGATAATTGGAATAACCGGAACACTTGGAGCAGGTAAAGGGACCATTGTTGATTACCTTGAAGGTAAAAAAGGCTTCGCGCATTATTCTGTAAGAGCCTATATTACTGAAGAATTACTTTTAAGGAAATTAATTGTGAACCGCGACAATATGGTAGGTGTTGCAAACGAGCTAAGGGCAGCACATTCGCCAAGTTATATAGTGGAGCAATTGTATGAACAGGCGTTGAGTTCATATAAAAACTGCATTATTGAAAGCATTCGTACTCCGGGCGAAGTGGATGCATTAAAAACAAAAGGAAATTTTTATTTATTCGCCGTGGATGCTCCTGCTGAAATCCGCTACCGGCGTATTACCCGGCGTGCATCCGAGACAGATAATGTTTCGTTTGAAATATTTATTGAAAATGAAAAACGCGAAATGCAATCAACTGATCCGAACAAGCAAAATATTTCCAGATGCATTGAGATGGCGGATTATGTTTTTGAAAACGATGGAAGTGTTGAAGAACTAAGGGAGAAAGTAGATGCAGTTATTGAATTAATAATGAAGAAATAAAATACTAAAAGAACAATCGAACATTCGAATAATTGAACAAAAGAAATATATTTTGAATCTTTGGAAATTATTTGGGATTTGGGGTTTGGGATTTGGGATTTGGAATTTGGAATTTGAAATTTAACGGCATAGCAAATATTTATTTTATGAAAGAACCAAAATACATCCGTCCTTCATGGGATGATTACTTCATGGAAATTGCCAACACTGTAGCAAAGCGCGCCACGTGCGACCGTGGCCGAAGCGGATGTGTGATTGCCCGCGACAGGCAGCTTCTGGTCAGCGGATATGTAGGTAGCCCCATTGGTTTGCCACATTGCGACGATGTGGGCCACCAGATGAAAAAAATGATTCATGAAGATGATTCAGAAACCCGGCATTGCGTAAGAACCGTGCATGCAGAGCAGAATGCCATTTGCCAGGCTGCAAAACTTGGAATTTCTTTACAGGGCGCAACATTGTATTGCCGCATGACACCCTGCCGCACCTGTGCCATGCTAATTATAAACTGTGGAATTATTCGTGTCGTCTGTGAAAAAATATATCACGCAGGAGCCGAACCGGAAGATATGTTCAAACATGCCGGAGTGAAACTTGAGTATGTGAATGATGAGGTGCTGAAATACGATAAACAATAATCCGTTTACAGTTTCCATTTGGAAGTTTTCGGTTGAATCATGCAGGTTGCAGATTGCAGACTGCAAACTTAGAAATTGAAACAATGTGTGATGTTGCGTTTTTTGCTGCTGAAAATTTTATGATAGGTCTTTGCTTTAAACATCGGGCATTCATGGCGGAATTTTCGGAGTATGTGTACTTTTCGAAGATTAAGATCGATCTTCATGAAATGCCGTTTGGGTGAGGAACTATAAGTGGTATATGTTTTTTTACTGTGATTTGAAGTTCCTGTGTTAACGGAAGTATTTATATCATTACTGTTATTGCTTGAAAAAATATTCAGAAAGCCGTTTCCTGTTTGTGTTTGTTGAGGAAGAGCTGCTTGCTGAACATCGTTCATTACCAATTGCTGATCGGGTAAATTAGTATACTGAATATTTACAGAAGGGTTGATCTGGTTTCCGGTATTAATGTTTTCATTATTCTGGCAAAAAGCCGTGGTTCCGATATACGGAAACATCATAAAAAAGAAAAATATTTTTTTCATGGCTTTGGTTTTGGGATGATTTTGCAGCAAAAATTAAACCGGATTTTATAAAAATAAACTCAAATTAAAATAATTTATTGTTGTATTATCATTTTGAAAATCTTATATTTGTGTGATTAATATTAATAAGTCATGAAAAAAATTATTTTCCTATCCGTACTGTTTTTTTTATCAGCTCTCATTACCAGTGCCCAGAACACAATTACAGGTAATTCAACTTCCAGTCAGAATGGAATTACTAATGCTGATCATTGCGGTACCATGCCCCATCTGCAATGGATGATGCAGCAAGACCCTGCACTGCAACAAAAAATGGAACAGGAAGAAAAGAAATTCGACGATTATATTGATGCATATAGTAACGAACTTAATAATAAAACAGCTTATACCATTCCTGTTGTAGTGCATGTTGTTTACAATGGTTCTTCAGGGTATGTTTCTCCTGCGCGTGTAACAGAACAAATTGACAGGACCAATTCCGACTGGGCAGGGCTAAGTACTCATTCTATGGAGCCATTTCCCGATTCATTAAAAGCCAATTCGGAAATCACACTTTGCCTCGCTACTGTCAATCCCGGCGGCAACCCAACTACAGGCATTGATTATAAAACTACAACTGTAAGCAACTGGACATACAATAATAATGTAAAATATTCATCTACCGGTGGAGCTGATGCATGGGATGTTACTAAATATTTGAACATCTGGGTTTGTAACCTGGGAGGCGGTCTTTGCGGATATGCACAATTCCCTACCTCAGGTATTAACAATACTTATGGTGTGGTAATACATTACCAGTTTTTTGGTATCACCGGGGCTTCTGCTCCATATAACGAAGGAGGTACAATGTCACATGAACTGGGGCATTGCTTTAACCTTTTTCATCTTTTTGGCGATGTTACATGCACTGATGGCGATGGGTGCCCTGACACCCCTACCGAATATGGCACTCAATCTGTAATTGGTAATTGCGTTATTGATCAATGCAATGATACATGCCCGGGTATTATGTATATGAATTTTATGAGTTACAGTGATGATAGCACTATGGCAAACTTAACACCCGATCAGGGTACTCGGATGCAGGCATGTATTTCAATGTATTTGATGAGTGTTTCAAATAATTCATATACGGCTTGCGGAATAGCGAATCCCTGTTCGGCACAGTTTAATCTTTATCCGGACACGGCTATGCTTCATCATTATTATGCCGTGAACATGGCTACAGGTGTGCCGCCACTTACTTATTTGTGGAGTTGGGGCGACGGAACCTATGATACAATTGCTTATCCAAGTCATGTCTACGACACGGCAGGCTATTATAATATATGCCTTACTATTTCAGACTTTGTGGGCTGTTCTAATACATTTTGTGATTCTTCTTATTACATTCAGAAATCAGGGAATACTGTAATTACGGTCAATGTGATACCTCTGGGGACTGTGGAAATTCAAGAGGATCATAACAACCCTGTTTTTATCATATACCCAAACCCTGCTGAAAATAATATTACAGTTGAAAGTATTTATTCATATCCATCTGAAAATATTTTTTCAATTTTTGATATACAGGGGAAATTAATGCTGCATCAAATACTAAAGAAAGCAAATACAGTGATTGATATTTCACATCTTACCCAAGGTTTATATTTTGTGAAGGTTGAAAGCAATCGTGGAATTGAAATAATGAAGTTGGTTATAGAATAAGAGTGTTCTCTGCGGAAAAAAAATAATGAACAATTTTCCAATTGCAGTTACCGGTTTTATTTGACCATTGACTAAACCGGTAGCTATAAACCAAAACCTTCATCATTCATAATTCCCTGCCTTGCCGGTTCACCAACCGAAGGTTGGCAGGCAGGCTTGTTCGATATTCGTTATTCAAAGTAATGAAAACAAGTGTTAAAGAATATTCCTGAAATTTTTTTACTTTTACCTGTAACTTTATGTTTTAACAGTTCGTCTTAATCACGAAAACACCCAATTTCTACCTGATATAATGACCACAGAAGAATACAATAAATGTGTGGATGATTTTTCCGACGGCGTTTACCGCTTCGTGCTGCATAACTTACGCGACGAAGATAAAGCCAAGGATGTGGTGCAGGATTCTTTCATCAAAATGTGGGAAAAAGTTGGTGATATTGATTATAAAAAAGCACGTTCTTATCTTTTTACAACAGCGTACCACACCATGATCGATGCCATAAGAAGAGAAAAAAAAATGACAAGCTTCGACAACATAGAATATAACCAGGCAGCCAGCAGCAAAGAATATCTCGGATTGAAGGAGATCGTCAGGGAAGCGGTGAACAAATTGCCCGAAATTCAAAGGTCTGTTGTGCTGCTGAGAGATTATGAAGGCTATTCCTATGAAGAGATTGGAGAAATAACAGGATTGAACGAATCGCAGGTGAAGGTTTATATTTACCGCGCACGATTGTTTTTGAAAGAGTATATTGGAAGTTTGGAAAATGTTCTTTAATTGATGTCGGTCAGGCTTCGATAAACTCAGCCTGACAGTACTAAGGATTCGTTTATTTGTCTTTAATTTCAGCAATGTCACACTGAGTTTATCGAAGTGTGACCAAAGACACAGGAAAAAGATAGTAATAAAAAGTAAAATGAAGATCAACAGAAATAATTATGAAGTTTGGTTCCTCGACTATTATGAGGGGCAACTCTCTCCTGAAAAGGTGAAAGAGCTCATGGCGTTTCTTGGCCTTCATTACGACCTGAAAGAAGAATTCGACAGTTTTGAAAACATCAGCCTCCCCCCTGCAAAAAAAGTGGTTTTCGAAAGTAAAGATTTACTTAAAAAAAGCAACATTTTTTCTGTTGGCACCATCAATGAAAAAAATTACAGTGATTTTTTCATTGCATATAATGAAGGCGATCTTGCTGAAGCAGAAAAAAATAATGTGTTGCAGTTTGTGGAAAAAAATCCTTCCCTGAAAAAAGATTTTAAGCTGTTCTCCAAAACAAAGGTCGTACCCGATACTGCTATTATTTATCAGGAAAAGCAGCAACTGAGAAAAAATATTATTACGCCTGTCGGAAGCATAAATGAAATGAATTACGCCGAAGTTTTTATTGCTGCAATGGAGGGTGATCTTACCCTACAACTGCATACGGAACTAAAAGAGTTTTTGAGTATCAATCCTCATCTGCATAAAGATTATAACTTATTCGGACAGACAAAACTGGCAATCGACACTGCAATTGTTTTCAACAGGAAACAGCAAATAAAAAAAGCCGCCATATCAAAGAAAGCACCAAAGGTACGCTATATGTATTATGCAGTTTCAGCGGCAGCTTCTGTCATATTTTTGATTACTATATATTTTCTGATGAACAGGAATGGCGTTCAGAAAGTGAATACAGCCGACAGAGGCAATATTGAATTACAGAATAATAAGGCCCCGAATAATCCGGATCAGGTAATTAATTTTACATCCCCTGATTATTATGCAAATAATGTAACACCGAAGTACAACAAGAATGAAATTACTCCTGTTTATAAAAGTATCGTTGACAAATCTGAATACATATACGCATCTGCTTTGAATAAGGAATTATTTGATCAGAAGTCAGACTATGATGCAGGACAACCGGAGAAGATTACTGTTTATGGAGATTATTATGCCATGATGCTGAAAAAAAGGAATGAGTCCCTGCAGCAGAACGAAAAGAAAGATGATGGTTTTTTATCGTTGAAAGATTTTGCATTGTTCAGAACAAAGAAAGCTCTTGCTCCGGATGACAAAAAAAATAAAGTTACTCCTTCTGATAAACTTTCAGGATGGGATCTGGCCGATGCAGGAGTGAACCAGATAAACAAACTTGCCGGAACCGATGTAAAACTCGCTCATGAACCCGATAAAAAAGGATTCAGTTTCAGCATAGGCGATAATTTTGAAATAGCCTATAATGGCCGCTAAACATATAGTGTCTTCGGATGTATTTCTGACATATCGTTATAAATCCCAAATCCCAAATAAATATCAATGATCATTTACAAAAACTTTAAACGTTTTTAAATTTGAAATTTGGAGCTTGGTATTTGGGATTTCATTTTTTTTATTTTTTCCTGTAACTTTACATTAAGGTTGTTCGTCATAATATTAAGAAAACAGATTAATAACCTTAAAAATACATAAACCATGAAAACACAGAAATATTTCAGAATGCTGGCAATGGCAGGGTTTTCAATGATTTCGGGAATATCCTCGGCATATGCCCAGGCAGAAACCAATAAACTGGTTTTGCCGGCTTTTAATACAATTGTTATCAGCTCGCCTGTAGATATAAAATTACTGCAGGGAACAGAAACATCTGTCAGTATTGAAGATGGCGACATCAATAAGGAGTTAACAGCGGAAGTAAAAGACAGCATCCTTACCGTTAAAGGGAGATCATCCGATATGGTTACAATTAATTTTAATGAAATTAATAAAATAGAATTGCTGTCAAATTGCGAATTGCATAGCGGATATCAGATCAATGCCGATAAGCTGGAAGTATCGTTGAATGGCGCTGCATCCGATATATTTCTTGATCTTAAGGTCGGTGAATTAACAACTTCAATTTCCGGCGCAGGGGAAATTGAATATCAGGGAGCTGCCGATATGCATACAATCGAAATTGAAGGTGCAGGAGATATTAGCGCATATGATCTTGTAACTACTAATACTACAGTAAATATTAGCGGCGCGGGTGATGCAAAAGTTAATGTAAAACAAAATTTAAAAGGCGTAATTAATGGTGCAGGAAATATCAAATACTGGGATGAACCTGCAAACAAGGATATACAAATAAACGGAGTGGGATCGTACGGAAAGCAGAATGCAAACATAGAAGAAACATATGGCGATACTACCAGGATAAAGGCTTTTGGAAGTAAGATACTGATCATTCCCCTGGGAAATGATTCTATTGACAAGAAAAGCGATGATCACAGAATAAAAAATTTCAGGGTATATTGGTCTGGAATAGGGTTAGGTGTTAACGGTTATCTGAACGCAAATAACAAAACCAGTGTACCTGCCGGCTATGATTTTCTTGACCTCGATTACAGAAGAAGCATCAATGTAAGCCTTAACTTCTGGGAAAAGAATTTCCAGATATGGAAAAACCATATTAACCTTGTAACCGGATTAGGCTTCGATTTCAGCAACTACAGTTTTGATAACAATTATGTTCTGCATCCCGATTCAAATTATATTTCAGGCGACATAGAAACTTCAGTAGTATTCAAAAGGAACAAACTCACTACAACTTATCTGAACATGCCTTTATTGCTGCAATTTGACACCAAGCCGTTCGGAAAGCATAACCGTACTGTTCATTTATCTGCCGGTGTTGTAGGAAGCGTAAAACTTGGTTCGCATATCAAGCAGGTATATGAATTAAATGGTGTGGAATACAAACCCAAAACCAAAGACGATTTCAACCTGTCGCCTTTCCGCTACAGCGCCATGGTACGCGTAGGTGTCGGAAAACTTGATCTGTTCGCTTCCTATGCACTGAACGAACTTTTCAAAAAGAATGAAGGTCCGCAGTTGTATCCCTTCACAATAGGCATCAACCTTATCGGATTCTAAAACTCTATATAAAGCTCCGCATTTATCCAGCCATCCTTATAGGGTGGCTTTTTTGCATTTATAATTTTGGAAAAAGAAGCTATGACCTTTGTTTTAATTTCGCATAATATTTTATTTGATAAAGAATTTAAATCATGTTGTGTTTACTGTCAGACTTCGATAAACTACCATTGACGTATTTTTCTAAATAACTAACATTGAACGAAATAAATAATGAGTAATGAATAACGAATTTTGAATATCGAACTTGAATAAAACGTCATTT
>JAZDMF010000070.1:0-3265 GCA_043801235.1 Bacteroidota bacterium
CCCAGTCGGGTTTAAAGCCAAAGTCTTTTTCAATTTCAGCGGAAGCTTTTTCTTTATCATCTTCAATGAGTGAAAGCTCGTATACTGATTGAGCATTATCGGTTACAGGACCATAACTATCCACAGCAATGGTAACCGGCCCCATTCCCAACATACCAAATGCTACCAGGCCGAAAGCAAAAACAGAAGGATAAATCATAATCTCGTGCAAACCAAATGTGCTTGCATAATAAGCGGCAAACATCAGCACGAAAAATACCATGCCTTTCCAGAATGCACTGAAATTTCCGGCTACCAGTCCTGATAGAATTACCAGTGAAGCCCCGCCTTCTTTACCAGCGTTAACGACTTCTTGAACATGTGCCGATTTAGGTGAGGTAAATATTTTAGTAAACTCAGGAATAACGGCAGCGCCCAGAGTTCCGCAACTTATTATAGAAGAAAGAATCCACCACATATCTGTGTTGCCGTGTAAATCGGGTATCATTAAATACGAAGCGATGTATGTAACTGCAATTGACAGAAGAGAGGTAATCCAAACCAGGTGCGTAAGGGGAGCTTCAAAATCGATATCTTCTTTATGGCTGTATTTTGCCTTGCTCAAAAATCCGTTGATCCAGAATGCCACAACAGAGGTAATGATCATCAGAATACGCATTACAAAAATCCACACCAAAAGTTTTACCTGAAGGTCTCCGGTTAAAATTTCGTTCATGCCTAAGGCTTTTCCACCAACAGCCAGTAGAATAAATGAAATAAGTGCTACCCCTGTAACGCCATAGGTTTCAAAACCATCAGCAGTAGGGCCAACGGAATCGCCTGCATTATCTCCTGTACAATCGGCAATTACCCCGGGATTACGCGGATCATCTTCTCCTATTTTAAATACTACTTTCATAAGGTCAGAACCTATGTCAGCGATCTTGGTAAAAATTCCCCCTGCGATACGTAAAGCAGATGCACCCAGCGATTCGCCAATGGCAAAACCTATGAAACAAGCTCCTGCCAAATTCCCAGGCATTAATAATAAGATCGCAAGCATCATGATCAGTTCTACGCAAATCAATAATACACCAATGCTCATACCGGCATTTAAAGGGATGTTCAGCAACTTCAGCGGTTTTCTCTCCAATGATGCAAAGGCCATGCGTGCATTTGCAAGTGTGTTCATACGGATACCGAAAGCTGCAACACTATAGGAACCTAAAATTCCAACCACAGTCCACCCGATAATCAATAAAACACCGCCTATACCGAAAAGTGACTCGCCTGCTTCATCTTTTGCCAGGAAACCGAAGTATCCGGCCACTGCAGCTCCGATAAAAAGAAAAAGAATGGCCAGGAATTTTCCCTGCTGTTTTAAATATGCCTTGCAGGTTTTATAAATTACATCAGCAATATCAAGCATTGATTTATGTGCGGGAAGTTTTTTGACTTTCAAAAACTGATAAAAGCCAAAGCACATACCCAGTATCGTAACTAAAAATCCCCAGTAGAGGATATTTTGGGACTTAATAGCTTCAGGAATTATTAAATCCGCTTCACTTGCAAAGCTTGCCGCAGGAAATACAATAAATAAAAATGCAATTAGCTTTTTCATATAAAAGAGTTTATGTGGTTTATCAAAAATCGGTGCAAAATTATGAAAGTATTTGAATTAAAATTCAAGATTTTATTAATGATGTCTTTTTCCATGCTTTATGCTGACAATCAAATATTTTCAGCCGGGAAATGCACAGTATTCAGATTTTATTAACATGTTGCTTAATTATATTTTCGCAATAATTAATCAAACATATATAATAAATAATGTTTATGGACTATAAAATAAAAATGAGTTCTCTCAGAAAATTTTTATAATTTTATGCTTTCAAAAAGGCAGCATTTTTTAAGCATCCATGGAGAAAATAAAACTACGCATTTTAGGAATTTCATACAGCCAGTCGCAATCCGGTGCGTATGCACTCATTCTTATTGAAGACGAAGGCAGAAGAAGATTACCCATCATCATAGGCAGTTTTGAAGCCCAGTCTATTGCTATCGAACTGGAGAATATGAAACCCACACGGCCTCTTACACACGATCTTTTCAAAATTTTCGCCGGCACTTTCAATATTACCATAAAAGAAGTTATCATATATAAATTTACTGACGGTATATTTTTCGCCAAACTTTTATGTTTTGACGGAACATCGACTTTTGAAATTGATTCGCGTACATCCGATGCTGTCGCTATTGCACTCAGGGTTCGCTGCCCAATTTTCACTTATGAAAGCATACTGAATGCCGCAGGAATTACTGTTGATGATGAAAATGCAGAATCATCCACTTCCGATGAAACTGCTCCGAAAGAAAAAACACCCAAGAAAACAGAAGAAACCGAATATTCAAAAATGTCGGTCACCGAACTTGAAGAACAGCTGAACACAGCTGTTGATGAAGAAGCTTACGAAAAAGCTTCAAAAATACGTGATGAGATAAACCGCAGAAAGAAAAGCAAGAATAAATAATTTTTAAAATTCAAATTTCAAATTGTAAAATGCAAATTTGAAATTCATGGAAATTTATTGAAATTAAATATTATAATGCAGAAGTAAGAAGTCTGAATGCAGAATTGAAGTGAAGACATGGAGAATCGGCGACAAGGCGAAGATGTGATTATGCTGAAAATTTAAAACTAAAAAATGTATAATGCAGAACTAAATTTTAGATTTTATAAATGACTATTGACTGATGACAGCGAAGCGAAATGACCATAAATGACGCTGCGAAGCAGCAAATAATTACGAATGACGATTTTTGATTTTGACATTTAACATTTGCCATCATACATTTGATATAATTTATTTTAATGAGACAGTATCTGGATTTGATGGATCATGTGCTGAAGAATGGCAGCAGGAAGGAAGACAGGACAGGAACAGGAACCATCAGCGTTTTCGGATACCAGATGCGTTTCAGCCTGCAGGAGGGATTTCCTCTGCTCACTACAAAAAAACTTCATCTCCGCTCCATCATTTATGAATTACTCTGGTTTCTGCAGGGCGATACAAATATTAAATACCTTAAAGATAATGGAGTCAGCATTTGGGATGAATGGGCAGACGAAAACGGCGAACTGGGCCCTGTATACGGCCATCAATGGCGTTCGTGGGATACCGGAAATAAAAGCATTGACCAGATTTCGCAGATCATTCACCAGATAAAAAACAACCCTGATTCCCGCAGGATAATTGTCAGTGCATGGAATGTAGGAGAAATTGAA
>JAZDMF010000087.1:0-2221 GCA_043801235.1 Bacteroidota bacterium
GTTCTGGTTGATGTTGCAAAGGATTTTAATATCGATATACATAAAATTGAAGAAAAAATATCTCCGAAAACAAAAGCGATCATGCCGGTTCATCTGAGCGGATGGATGGCCGATATGCCTGCTGTAATGGGGATAGCGAAGAAACACAATCTTGTTGTTGTTGAAGATGCATGCCAGAGTTTAGGTTCTTCAATAAATGGAATGGGTGCCGGAGCATGGGGATTGACAGGCTGTTTCAGCTTTTACCCATTTAAAATTCTCGGCGGTTATGGTGATGGCGGTGCAATTACAACGAACGATAAAGAGGTCGCTGATTTTGCCCGTCGCATGCGTTTCAATGGCGAAGAAAGAGATACAGGAGAGTATCACGGGCATGGATTTACGTGTTTACTCGACAATTTGCAAGCGGCATTTCTTGTTGTAAAATTGAAATATCTTCCGGAACATATCCGCCGGCGTAAACAAATTGCTAATCGTTATCATGAAGCTTTGTCTGATATTCCTGAGCTTCTTCTTCCAAAATATAAACGTGAAGGATTCGATCATGTATACCAAAATTATACATTGCGTTCAGTTCAGGGCGAAGAATTTTCATCATATTTAAAGAAAAATGGAATAGAGGTTCTTACACAATTCCGTAAGCCTTATTATAAACATGAGGCGCTGAAGCTTGCCGATACTGGTTTTCCTGAGACAGAAGCATTGAGCAGTGAAGTATGCTCTTTGCCCTTGTGTTTTGAGTTATATGATGAGGAAGTGGAATATGTAATAAAAGTTATTAAATCATTTTATTAAAAATAAAACATGAATATCATAGAACTTAGAACCTGTATTAAAGAAATTCAAAAGATTACAGATGATGAATGGATGAAAAGTCTGGATGAAAGGAAATTGAAGGAACTTGAATTTCATGATAAAGACAGGGATAAATCGCGTGTTGAAAGCATGGATAAAGATTCATACGAAAAATATTATGGTAATAAAAAATTTTATAAAACAGTTAGAAAATCAAAGGAATATATAGACGGCTGGATAAAGCAAAACGCAAAAGACAAAGTTTTTCTTGATTATGCATGTGGAGATGGCGAAAAGGCTATTATTGCTGCAAAGAGTGGCGCCAATCTATCATTAGGGCTGGATATAAGCAGCGTATCTGTTAGAAATGCACAGGAACAGGCAAATATGCTGGGACTTGATAATGCTGTTTTTTTTCAGGCCGATGCAGAAAACACCAATTTGCCTGACCATAGCATAGATATAATATTATGTGCAGGCATGCTTCACCACCTTGATTTAAACTTTGCTTTTCCTGAACTTGCCAGAATTCTTGCACCGGGGGGCAAAATACTTTGCGGAGAAGCGCTTGCTTATAACCCCTTTATAAAATTATACAGAGCGAGAACATCACGGATGCGGACAGACTGGGAGAAGGCACACATATTGTCGCTAAATGATGTGAAAAAAGCAAAGCGATATTTTGAAATCGGTGATATTAAATTCTGGCATATCACCAGTTATCTGGCTGCATTTTTGCCTCCATTGCTGGCATTTTTCAATAGTATTGATTCTCTTTTAACGAAAATTCACATTATTAAGCGAATGGCATGGATTTTCACCTTTGAATTAAAGTATAAAGCTTAGCACAAATAATGATGAAAGAACTTTCGAAAATTACGGAAACCTTTATGGAATCAGTAATCCGCGAAATGACACGCGTAAGCGATTCATGCGGCGCTATCAATATCTCACAGGGTTTTCCGGATTTTGAAAGTCCGCTTGCAATTCGGGAAGCTGCTATCGCAGCGATAAACAACCATCATAATCAGTATCCTGTCACATTTGGTGAGCCTGAGTTACGCGATGCTATTGCCCGCAAAGCTTTTTCGTATAATAAAATTAAATGCAATCATGATACTGATATTACTGTTACCTGCGGCGCTACCGAAGCAATGATTGCAACGTTGACAGCTATAATAAACCCGGGCGATGAAATAATAATCTTTGAACCCTTTTACGAAAATTATGGCCCCGATGGAATTCTTTCTGGCGCAAAACCTTGTTATGTTACTTTACATTCACCCGATTGGCGCTATGATTCAAATGAATTAAAAGCTGCATTCAATAATAATACAAAAACAATCATAATTAATACTCCGAATAATCCAACCGGAAAAGTTTTCACGCGCGAAGAACTCACTGAAATTGCTCAGTTATGCATTCA
>JAZDMF010000153.1:0-8212 GCA_043801235.1 Bacteroidota bacterium
TTGGGCAGCTATCCATATTGATATCATTTAGGTTAATAACTGCACAAAGATACAAAAAACTATACTAATTTAACAATGCCGTATTTTTTTTAACGATCAAGTGAATAATTATTTTAAAAGGAGGATCATTTGTCAAAAATAGCAATGGCCGGAAACAAAGGCAAAGGGATTCGTTCCGATTGCTTCGTAAGCATAGAACTGTTGGCAAAAGGAGGACTTGAAATAAAAGTCGAGAGTAAAGTGATGGTTATATTTGGAAAGAGCATTCATAAGCTTGCCATTGATGTTTTATCTTTTTTTGAAATCAAAAATGCCAAAGTGGCAATTGAAGATACAGGAGCATTAAATTTTGTTATTGCTGCAAGACTTGAAGCCGCCATCAGACAATTGATTAAGACAGAAAAAGAATTTCTGCTGCCATTTTTGAAGCAAAATCTATATTCGACAGCTAAGGACAGGTTCCGTTTTTCTCGATTATATTTACCTGGTAATACTCCTAATCTGATGATCAATGCCGGCATCCATAAGCCTGATGGCATTATTCTCGACCTTGAAGATGCGGTTGCTCCTGATAAAAAGCTGGAAGCTTCTTTTATTGTACGAAATGCACTGCGCACAGTTGATTTTTACGGAGCCGAGCGCATGGTAAGGATAAATCAGATTCCCTGGGGTTTGGATGATCTTGATTTCATTATTCCTCATAATGTAAACCTTATTCTTATTCCAAAATGCGAAAGTGCTGATCAGGTTGTTTCAGTCAATAAAAAAATTGATCATCTGAAAAAGAAATTTATGGTCAAAGGAAACATATGGCTGATGCCTATTATTGAAAGTTGCCTTGGTGTAATAAAAGCATACGAAATAGCTGGCTCTGCTGAAAATATTGTTGCCATGGCTATAGGCCTTGAAGATTATACAGCTGATCTGGGAACGAAACGCACACCGGAAGGAACCGAATCATTTTTTGCACGTTGCCGGGTTGTGAATGCATGCCGTGCAGCAGGCATTCAACCTATCGATTCTGTGTTTTCGGATGTTGCTGATATGGAAGGTCTGAAACAAAATGTTCTAAGATCGAAAACTCTTGGTTTTGATGGCATGGGCTGCATACATCCGCGGCAGATAAATGTTATCCGGGAAAATTTCTGCCCCGACCCAGATGAAATTGATAAAGCAAAAAAGATTGTGAATGCATTTGCTGATGCTGCAGAGAAAGGACTTGGCGTTGTTTCACTCGGAACAAAAATGTTCGATCCGCCTGTAGTGAAAAGAGCTCAGCGTACTATTGACACGGCGGTTAAAACAGGAAAATTAAAAGTTAACTGGAAGGAAGAGTAACATGGCAGCAAGATTTGTAAAAAATGCCCTGGGACGTATCGTTCCAACCGAAGTGAACGGCAAACCGCAGATTCCATACCAGGGTGTCGGGAAATTCAGACCCGCCGGTCGCAAATACGCACCTTTCATTGCCAGTTGTGCCGATTATCCGGCCAACGGAAATAAAATCGTTCCTTCATTAAAGGATGCTTTGAAAAAAGCAGGACTGAAAAGCGGTATGGTACTGTCTACCCACCATCATTTCAGAAATGGCGATCTGATAGCTGAACAGATATTTGATATTGCCGCTGAAATGGGAATAAAAAATCTTACATGGGTTCCATCGGCATCATTTGAATGCCATGCTCCGCTTGTAAAGTACCTTGAAAACGGTGTGATTCATCATATTGAAGGAAGTATGAACGGTTCGTTAGGACGGTTCACATCTGCAGGAAAAATGAAGGGTATGGGGATTTTACGTTCGCATGGTGGCCGTTATCAGTCAATACAGGACGGGGATGTTGTTATTGATATTACCGTAATTGCAGCTCCAACAGCCGATGCCTTTGGAAATGCAACAGGCGACAGAGGCCCGGCAGCCTGCGGATCACTTGGCTTTGCATTGGCTGATTCGCAATATGCCCATAAAGTAATTGTAGTGACTGATAATCTTGTTCCCTTTCCATGCATTCCCTGGCAGATTCACGGAAATTATGTCGATTATGTTGTTAGGATTGATAAAATTGGCATTCCTGAAAAGATTGTTTCCGGTACCACAGAAATTACCAAAAGTCCCGACAGGCTTTTGCTAGCAGAAATGACAACTCAGTTTTGCGATGAAGCAGGAATAATTAATAATGGTTTCTCATTTCAGGCAGGAGCAGGGGGAACTGCATTATCCATAGGCATTTATTTTGCAAATATTTTACGCGAACGTGGCATGAAAGCACGTTTTGCACGTGGAGGCAGCAATAAATACCTTGTGCAAATGCTTGAAGAAAATCTGACTGATTTTATACTTGACGGGCAGACTTTCGACCTTGAAGGAGTCCGCTCCATGCGCGAGAACAGTAACCATATTAATACCAGTCCTTTTACAAGCTATAATTATCACGGAAAAGGAAATTTTTCATCTATGGTTGATGTGGTAATTCTGGGTGCGACAGAGGTAGATGTGAATTTTAATGCGAATGTAATTACTCATTCCGATGGTGTTCTGCTGCATGGTATAGGAGGGTGGCAGAATTGTATTTTCGCTAAATGCACCATTCTTCCTATTCCTTTGTTCCGCGACCGGATTCCGGTGATACGTGATGAAGTCACTACTATTTGCGGCCCCGGAGAACTTATTGATGTAATCGTCACAGAACGAGGCATTGCAATAAACCCATCGAGAAAAGATTTAATTCAGAAATTAAAAGGATCGGGACTGCCATTAAAAACGATAAAACAATTGAAAGAAGAAGCGGAGCATATCTGCGGAAAGCCCGATAAAGCTGAGTTTACAGATAATCCTGTAGCCGTTGTAAAATGGGTTGACGGAACAGTTCTGGATACCGTCTGGCAGATAAAGCAATAAATATCTGAAAATATTCTGCAAAGGGATAAAAATGTACTTACAATTTTTTTTGTTTATTAAAGGTGTTCATGAGATCGCTTCGCTAAATTAACTTTCTGCGAAAATAATATTAATTAATTTCTTATTGCCTATCTGATTAATTCACAAAGACAATGCAACTTATATGTGTCCGTATGCTATGAAATTTATCAACAGGAAGTTGAAAAACATAATTAATAAACAAAAGCTTATAAAAAATTAACAATAAAATATATTTATTTCTCCTTGTAATGATAGACTTGGCAGACTTGTATAGGTTTTAAGTATAATATCATCTTTACAAAAACACAGCAAACTAAAAGTAAGCAAATGAATCTTAGCCAGCGCGACCTTCAAAATATCTGGCATCCATATACGCCGATGAAGAATGCCGGAATAATCGGCATTGTAAAAGGAGAAGGATCGTACCTGTATGATGAAACGGGAAAGAGATACATTGATGCCATTTCATCCTGGTGGGTGAATACACATGGGCATGCACATCCCTACATTGTACGCAAAATTTCGGAACAACTGGGTAAACTTGAACATGTAATATTTGCAGGGTTTACACATCAACCGGCTGTAGAACTGGCTGAGCGATTGCTTGTACATCTTCCCGGAAACCAGAAAAAAATATTTTATTCCGATAACGGTTCCACTGCTGTGGAAGTTGCATTGAAAATGGCAGTACAATACTGGAGGAATAAAGGAATTAAGAAAAATAAAATCATTGCATTCCGCAATGCATACCATGGTGATACTTTCGGGGCCATGTCGGTCAGCGGACGCAGCGTGTTTACTGATGCATTCAGTGATCTTCTTTTTGATGCGGTATTTATTGAAACACCTGTAAAAGGTAATGAAGAAAGGTCATTTGAAGAATTAAAGATTGCAGTGTTCAGGGATGAACCCGCTGCATTTATTTTTGAACCGCTGGTGCAGGGCGCTGCCGGAATGATAATGTACGAGCCTGAAATTCTTAACAGGATGATACAATTCTGCAAAGAACAGAAAGTAATTACCATTTCCGATGAAGTGATGACGGGCTTTTACCGTACAGGGAAATTTTTTGCTACCGATTATATTTCTGTAAAACCTGATATTTATTGCCTTTCCAAAGGCATTACCGGCGGATTTATGGCATTGGGTGTGACCGCATGTACCGAAGAAATTTTTAATGAATTTTTTTCTGAAGATAAAACCAAAACACTCTATCATGGTCATTCATATACTGCAAATCCCGTAGCATGTACTGCAGCTGTTGCCAGTCTTGATTTATACGAAAATGAGGAATGCTTTGAAAATGTGAAAAGAATAGAAGAAAAACATTCTGAGTTTTTAATTAACATCAAAACTCATCCCTCTGTCAGGGATATCAGGTTGCTTGGAACTATCTTAGCCATTGAAATAAAAACACCCGGAAATACCGGTTATTTAAATTCTTTCAGGGATAATGCGTACGCATATTTCCTGAAAAAGGGAATCATCATGCGCCCCCTGGGAAATATCATTTACATACTTCCACCATATTGTACCAATAATGATGATCTCGATTATATATATGCAAACATCAGTACTTATTTGGATGAATACATAAACAGTTGATATGAAAATAAAGATTGATAATTTTAAATTGCGGATTAATGCATGATGTTAAATTCCCAATTTTAAATCCGGAATTTGCAATCTTAAGGGTTATTCAAATTTCATACGCGAAAATTAATTATTGAGTGTTATTTATGTAAGCAATGCCCCATGCCAAACGACTATTATCAGATACTGGGAATTTCGCGTGAATCAACTACAGAACAGATACGGCGCGCATACCGTATACGGGCAAAGTTACTGCATCCCGATGTCAATAAAAAAGAAAATTCCAAACAACTTTTTCAATTACTGAATGAAGCATATCAGGTTCTTATTAATTCTGAAAAAAGAAGATGGTACGATTTTAAATTGAAATATCCTTCTACAACAGGTATGCGGCCACAGCCTCATAACAGATCTGCGCCAAATTATGAATCGTATTATCGCGCATATACTCAGCATCAGCAACAGAAAAAACAGGAGGAAGAAACATTTTGGTGGGCAAGGAAAATCCTGGATAATTTTTTATTTTACTTTCTTGTTATTTCCGGCGCACTGGCAATATTTTTCGGAATCATACAACTTATTGATGAAGAAGAAAAGGGTGTTGGAGGTGTTGTTTTCGGCGTATGGTTCCTGTTGTTATTGTTTTACGGGTGGAATTTGATGAATAAACGGCCCCAAAAGTAAAATAAGTCAGAATTCAGAATGATGAATTCAGAATAATGTGTTTTGTGATTTTCAATGCATCATATTTTGAAATTCTGCATTCTGACTTCATAATTCTGAATTAAACATTCAGGAATTCCATATCTCCCATGATTTTTCAGCCTGAAGGTACAACATTTCCAATCCGTTTTTCACTATTGCACCCTGTTCAATTCCACATTTCATGAAAAGTGTTTCGGATGGATTGTAAACGAGGTCATACAAAATATGTTTTCTTGAAATTAAATGGAACGGGATATCAGGAGCAGTGTTCATTTCGGGAAACATGCCGACAGGAGTGGCATTGATGATAAGCGTATGCGATGAAATAATATCTTCAGAAATTTCATTATATAAAAGAAAATCAGAATTGTTTTTTTTTGTTCTTGTAACAAAGAAATATTGAACTCCAAGTTTCTTCAGAACATAGGCTACTGCTTTGGAAGCGCCACCGCTGCCAAGGATCAGAGCTTTCTTTTGATCATTTTTTAAAAGTGGTTTCAAGCTTTCTTCAAAACCAAAAGCATCGGTGTTGCAGCCGTGAAGTATGAAGTTCTTACTGTCAATTATTTTTATTGTGTTTACTGCGCCAATTTCTTTTGCAACATTATCAATGGACGTCAAATAAGGAAGCACACTTTCTTTATAAGGAATAGTGATATTCAGGCCTTTTAAACCGATGTTTTTTCTAACAAGAGATTCTAACTCTGAAATATTTTTTAAAGGAAATAATTCATAGCGGCAATCATGTATGTTTTCTCTGAAAATTTTTTCGCTGAAATACTGTGCTGACAGGGAGTGGGTGAGGGGATATCCGATGAGTCCGTAGATGTTCATGGAAATTTGCAAATATCAAATTGAAGATAGAAAATATCAAATATAAAATTGAAATGAAACTCAAACAAAATATCTATCTTGAATAATATAATTATGAAACTTTTGCAGCCTTATTTTTTTTATACGCCTTGTAAAGTTTCATGAAAGTATAAATGAATAAAATTAAAAGCAGGGCAACAATGATAATATCAATGGTGCTGCTGTATTTCAGTACTTCTTTCCAGTTTTCCTTTAGCACCATTCCAATATAAGTAAGGAACGCATTCCACATTCCTGCACCGATAATGGTGTAAACAGAGAACCTCCAGATATTCATTTTGCCTGTTCCTGCCGGAATGGAAATAAGATGGCGCACAACCGGAATAAATCTGCAGATAAAAATTGTAATTTCCCCGCGTTTTGTGAAATATTTTTCAGTGATATCAAGATGGTGTTTGTCCAGCAACAGATACTTTCCCCAGCGTTCAACAAGAGGGCGGCCACCGTAATATCCCATGTAATAGGAAATCAGAGAGCCCACTATGCTGCCCAGGGTGCTGAAGAAAATTACACCTGCCAGTGTGAATTGACCGTTAACTATGAGCATGCCGGCAAATGGCATCACGGCCTCGCTGGGTACAGGCATGATCATGCTTTCAAGAACCATAAGTATAAAAACTCCGGCATATCCGATATTTTCAATGAAGGAAATGATCATCGGAACGAGGTATTCTGTTATTCCCATTTAGTAATTATTTATTTTGGTGACCAATCTCCAAAGTAGGCAGTCAGCAGTTTGCAATTGGCAATTGTTAAATCTATTGCCTACTGCTAATTGCCTACTATCGGCTTAAAATCATTTTTTTTTTGTATTCTACTTAGAATCAGGTTTTATTTTCAATTTCTGAAATTCATCTGGCAGGAACTGGAAGAAGGTATCGCCGCGAAGTCCAAGACGAAGAGTTTCCAGAGGGATCATTTCATTGGGTGCTATGTTACCAAGGTTCACGTTGCAACCAAGTTCTTTTATGAACCATACCTGTTGCGATTTCAGCGGTGCCTCCCATAAAATTTTATCCTTGTTAACTTTTGCAGTTATCTTATTTACAAGAGCAACATGAGCGTTTCCGTTGGGTCTGTATATACCCACTGTACCGCTTTCCCTTGCTTCAGCAATCACAAAAGATGAACCCGCATCAATTTCTGATTGCATCATTGATATCCATTTATTAGGCGCTGTGATAATACCTGCTTCCTTTGAACCAACTTCTGAAAGCACCACATGAGTTTTTGAAAGTTTACGGATATAATTGCATTTCGCTTCATGATCCATAATAATGGAACCATCAGAAACTTCAATGGCATCTACCCTGTATTTGTCAACCAATTTTCTGTATTCATCAAATTTGTCACGGATGATGAATGCTTCAAAGAGCGTTCCTCCAAAATAAACTTTTATTTTGGCTTCTTTGTACAGTTTAATTTTGGTTTCAATTCCGTTCATAACCATTGATGTGCCAAACCCGAGTTTTGCAAAATCGGTATATTCGCTGGCAACACTCAGGAAATCTTCGGTTTCGCGTATGCTCATGCCTTTATCCATCATCATGGTTACACCGCTTTTCCTTGATTTCAAAGGTCTTTCAGGAATAAAATTGAGAATATTTTTTTCCATTGTAAGATTTATTTTTTGTAAAGTTCAATAAGGTCAAGAATTTGCAGGTTTGATGCGAAAGATGCATCGTATTCAAGCAACTCAATGTTCCTGTTGTAATCAAGTTGCAGCGAAGTTTCCAGCGTTTCGAATGCTTCCATATTATTACCGCTTTTTAAAAGATAAGCAGCAAGACGGTAGCGCTGGCTGGTATTTTCAGGTTGCTGCTCAATGCCTTTGATAATAATCTCAACAGCCATTTCGATATCATTCAGTTTCATGTATGCATCTGAGTAATCCAGCCATATATCTGGGTTGGCCCCATCGAACTGGCTGACTTTTTTGTATGAATCAAGGGCATCGGTAATTAGTCCTGCTTTCATCTGTGCATCGCCAAGAACATACCAGTACTCTGAATTCAGTGGTTCAAGGCGCAATGCTTTTAAAATGCAGTTAATTCCTTCATTTGTTTTTCCCAGTTCGTCGAGTACCGAACCCATGCCAATCCATGCATCGGTAATTTTTTCATC
>JAZDMF010000155.1:0-7298 GCA_043801235.1 Bacteroidota bacterium
GAATATTATTAAGGATTATCGCATTCTGACGGGGATGTCATTTTATGTTTTCATATGGCTTAATTTTTTTTCTTTGGGCTTAAGGCTTGGATTTTGGGGCTTGGGACTTCGATGCAAAATTTAAATATTATTTTCGAACAACACCTAATTTGAATTATGGAACTGAAACTGTTGAAGCCCCTGGCTTTTTTTGACATCGAGACTACAGGAACAAATGTGGTTACCGACAGGATTGTAGAAATATGTATTTTAAAAATACTTCCCGATTCAGAAAAAGAAACCCGTACACACCGCATTAATCCGGGCATTCCTATTCCACCGGAAGTTACCGCCATTCATGGCATAACCAACGAGGATGTTAAAAATTGCCTTTCCTTTACCGATCTTTCATCCGATATCAATCTTTTTTTGAAAGGATGCGACCTTGCCGGATACAACTCAAATAAATTCGATATCCCTTTTATTGTTGAAGAGTTTCTGAGAGCCGGGATTGACTTTGATTTAAAAGGACGTAAATTTATTGATGTCCAGAATATTTTTCATAAAATGGAACCACGCACACTTTCTGCAGCATATAAATTTTATTGCAGCAAAGATCTTGTGGGTGCCCACAGCGCGGAGATAGATACTCTGGCTACTTACGAAATACTGAAAGCACAGCTCGATAAGTATGAAAATACGGAATATACCGACAGTGATGACAATAGCAGCATTCCAATAAAAAATGATGTCCAGGCTTTGCATAACTTTTCATTCAACCTGAATTTTGCCGATTTTGTCGGACATATCGTATACAATCAAAAACAGGTTGAAGTGTTTAATTTCGGAAAGCACAAAGGAAAACCTGTGGAAGACATTTTCAAATCGGAACCCTCGTACTACGACTGGATGATGAAAAGCGATTTTCCACTTTTTACAAAAAAACTTATCACAGCTATTAAACTCAGGGGTTTTAATAAATCATCCGTCAGCATACACAATAAATAGCACATGAAAATTATTTGCATCGAAGGGAATTATATAAGCAACAAAGAAAATTATCATTACCCTGTATTTTCAATAAAGCCTGAATCCAGCCTTTTACGGAACAACCGCCCTTTTTTCATCCCCGATCACTCACATTATATTTCTCCAAGAATTCATCTTGCATTGAGAATATCAAGGCTGGGGAAAAGCATACGGGATAAATTCGCACACATGTATTACAATGAAATTGGTATAGGTATTGACATGATTGCTTCAGACACTCTTGAAATGTGCAGAAAGAAAAGACTTCCATGGGATCCCGCCAAAGCATACGATTCTTCATCCCCCATCGGCAATTTTATTTCTATCCATTCCATCAACAACAACGGGAGCATTCCTTTTTCCCTGAAAATTAATGATCGGATTATTTCAGAGCAGAATTCTTCTGAAATGCTGTTTCACTTTGACAAGATCATTGAACATATCTCAAAATATGTTATACTGAAAACAGGAGACCTTATTTATACAGGCAGCCCCGATAATTCGTATTCAGTAAAAATCAATGATCGCATTGAGGGATATATCTTCAATAACCGCCTGCTTTGGTTTAATGTGAAATAAAGGAGATTCATATTTAACTATTTTTCTTTATTGAAATTTGCAGAGCAATGTATTTTTATAAACAAGCCTGAACCGGATCATTTCTTCTTCCGGTTCGGTAACCAGGAACCAATCATCTTTACCTCATTCCCGTTTTTAAATTCGAAAAGACTTTCTTTGTTAACAGCAGGTATTAAGTCATCATAAAAATACATAACCTTTCCTGTATAAGGTTTTCCATCCTTTTGCAGCAAATCATTACTGTATGTTAATTCGTTGATGTTTTCAGCTTCGTAATAACTGAGGACAAGCGACTGAACTTTCCTGACAAGTCTGTCATATTTTTCTGAAGAGCACAGGACGATCGTATCATTTATCCCTTTATAATTTTTTGTAATCAGTATTAAATTTGAAGAATCGATATATGAAATTTGATAATCCTGATAAATTTCAACCGGTTCAGGACGTTTGTCACCGAGATTAACAGGATCAAATCCGTAATCGCAATTTGGCTGATAAAGTGAAATGATTCTCAATGAATCTTTGCCTGTTAATTCATGGGTTTTATATTTGATACAGGATTGATTTAACAACGGGTTATTCGTAGGAGGAAATTTTGTAAGATATTTTTCGTTAAGAATACCCAAGTCAAGATAGGCAGAAAAGGGATAAAATTCTGAACTGTCGGGATATTGTTCCCACAACTGAAGATCGGGTCCCTTTTTCCATACGGTTCGTTTCAAAAGACCATTTATATCTGCATCAGGATGTTCAATCGGGGATAAAGGATCGAACAAAGTGCTTCCAAGGTGTATGCCGTTCACCCAATATGTACCGGTGTTGCCAGCAGGCAAAATATCATAAGTGTACTCTTCCTTATATTTTATTTTTTCAACTTTGCTCACGATCATTCCTCCCAAACTGTCGCCTGCTTTCAGTTTATTCATATCTCCTTTATAATCAGCAGTGGGATGCCCTGACGAAACAGTTAATTTTATTCTGTTTGTGAATTCAATCACGCAAACGGGATATTTCATTGATTCTGCTTCAACCCTGTTAATTTGCAGTATAGGACGAAATACAGTATCGCCTTTATCAACCGTAGCTACCAAATCGCCCGTTTCCAGTTTTGTGATTTCACGGTAACCGTCAATGGTTTTGATCTTACTTTCGGATGAAAGGCATTTGCATTCATTTTTGTTGCCTCGGAATATTTCTCCTGTTTTCCAATGCTTGTATATGTATGTGTCGTCGTACAGGTTTTTGATTATTTCATTGGCTTCACGGGCTGTGCAGACTTTGTGAATATACCAAGTATACGGATCTTCTTCTTTATAATATTTCTTTTTTATAAGGCTGTCAGGTAAAAGACTGTCAGAATAAATGATTACGCCAGTTTTATCTGCCCAGCAGTCATTAAGGTAGATTCTTCCGTCTTCGCCAATGACCGGAGAATAATGGTTATTACATTGTATTGAATCATTGACTACCTGTCCTGAACACAGGATTGAAAATATTTGAAGGAGGAAAATGATAGATGATATCAATATTTTATTCATAGTCATTTTATTTTCGTCTTGCCGATACTATGATTATGAATAATAGAAAAATCCATAAAAAAACATATTGTTTTTTACAAAATAGCTGCAGCTATAATGAAATTACAGTATGGATAATACTTATTCGAATGCAGAAAGGATCGATGCGGGGACTGTATTCTTATTCACCATTATCGAAATGACTTTGAGTTTGACGAATTGTTCTGACAAATAAACATAACCGTCCTTGTCGCCTTTTTTGCCCCATGAATTTTTTGTGATGTAGTATTTGTTTCCGCCTTGGTCCTTTGCAATTCCTGTGATGTGCATAAAATGATCATCGGTGGTGGTGAAGTTGTCGAAGCTTTTCTGGTGCAGTTCCTGCGTTACCTTCATTTCTTTTTCAGGAACTACAAGCGTTCGTTCTTTTTCAGTATCAGATTTATGCTCCCAGCTTTTTTCAGGGACAATGGCAATTCCTTCGGATGAAGAAAATTCCTCTTCGCTCACATCGCCGCCCCAGCCCACGGTATAGCCTTTTGCAATTGAACTGTCAATAACTTCAATTATTTCGTCAAGGGTAATGTTCTTATACATATCGAACGACCAGTTATCGGGAATTTCAAGAAAAAATTCTGTATTGAAAGAATGATGATTGAATGATGTAAATTCAATATAATCGTCCGGATTAATGCCAAGATAATCCGTTATGAACGTCACAGGAGAGTACTTCTTTTCATTGTATTCAAAGGTTTCGGGAACTTTTCCAAGATATTTATCAAGAATTTTTTCATAAGCTTTTTGCCAATCGGAAGGAAAATTGCTTTCGTTTTCTTTTAATAGTTTATCAAGGTATGCTTTCAGTTCAGGCTCTAGTTGTGAATGATCGAAAATTTTCTCGTTTTCCTTTTTACCTTCATATATTTTTTGAGGAACGATGCCGTATATTTTCATCATATTTATTACATCGTGGGCTTCGCCACCTTCGCCAAAATTGCATTTTCCATGCAACCGTATGTATAATTTTGCTTTTTCAACATAAGTACATCGCACGATATACATTTCAGAAAGATCGGTTTCATCTTTTCCCAACCTAAACAATTCTGATTCTAGCAATGAACATGCGGCAAAACTCCAGCAGGTTCCTGTGTATCCCTGGTTTTTTACTGATGTTGTTTTTAATTCTTTTTCGACAGTGAATTTATATTTATCCTGCGACCATGAAGCTGAAGGAAAAAATAATGCAGAAGCCAGTGTAAATATCAGAATATTGCGGAATGTTTTATTCATATGCATCGTTTTAGTGATACAAAATTAATATTTAATGGTTTGATTTGCTTAAAAAATTATATATTTGATTTCAAATAAATATGGAAAACCAGCTTCAGATATCGTTCGATTCTTCTTCTATAAAAAGCGGGTCTATGCCCAGCATAGGAGTTTTCGGCAGGAAGAATTACGGCAAAAGCTCTTTCATTAATGCTCTTGCAGGGATTGAACTGGCTGAAATTTCAAAGATTTCTGGTACCACAAAAGAACCCAAAAAATATTATTGTGAACTGGAGGGTATCGGAAGAGTTACATTGATTGACACATCAGGCATTGATGATTATGGAGAAGCAGGCGAGAAGCGTGTACAGAAAAGCATGCAGGTTTTGAAAATTATCGACTTTGCTATTCTTATGATCACCGGAAACCTTTTTGCCGAGCCTGAAAAAAAGCTTGTCAATCTTTTTATCGATCATGCGTTGCCTTTCATTGTTGTGCATAATAAATCAGACATCCATGAACTGGCGCAGGTTACCAAAGCACAGGTTGAAACCGCCTACCAGACCCGGCTGATTGAATTCAGTTCGCTGGTAAAGAAAAACATTCCCGATGCATTGCTGACACTGAAAAAGTTTATGCCCAAATCGGCTTTCGAATCAAAATCGATGCTGGGTTCCATTGTTGCCAAAAATGATATTGTTGTTCTGGCAATTCCAGAAAACCTTGGAGCACCTGACGGGCAGCTTACCAAATCACAAACCGAAATAGCACGCGATCTTCTCGATAATTATTGTTTTGTGCTTATGGTGAAAGAATCGGAATTGTCATCCATATTTTCTACTTTGTATGATGCATTGCAACTTACAATTCTGCCTACTTCTTCCTTTATCAATGCCATGGAGTCGCTTCCTGAAGATTCGCTGCTTACAACTTATGGAGTAGTTATGGCGCGTCATAAAGGCAACTTCGGTGCATATCTTAAATACACTCCTGTAATTTCGGAATTAAAAGATGGCGATCAGATATTGATTTTGCAAGCTTCCTCAGATAATACCTCTCCTGAATTCAAAGAACAGGACTTTGTTATTATTCAGTTAGATGATTTTTGCGGCAAAAAACTGGAATATAATATTCTCAACTTATCTGAAAAACTACCGCAGGATTTCAGCCAGATAAAACTTGTTGTTCTTTGCGGAAGTTACGTGCTTACAAGAAAACAGGTGAACCGTATCGTTGACCAGTTTATTAAATCGGGAATTCCTATTACTGCATATGACATGCTGAACGCATATACCCGGGGAATTTTTATACGGGCTATTGCCCCTTTTATTTCTAAAGCTGCTTCACAATAAAATAAATATAATAACCACTTAAAAATATAATACTATGAAAAAGAAAGTTGCATTTTTTACAACATTACTAATTTTGATTTGCCTCGCATGCGGTACTTATGCCCAGACGGGATATGACTGCGACACGGCTAATGTTATTACTTCCTTGCCTTTTGCCCAAACCGGGTTAAATACAACCACCACGGGAAATCCATACAATGATACGAATGTATGCACAAGCACATACATGACAGGTAACGATTATGTTTTTGCATTTACCCCGGCGTATGATATGAACATCAGTATTGTTTTAACGAATACCGGCCAGTCAGTTGGTTTATTTGTTGCCGACAAATGTTTTGATGATACAACTGCAAGCTGTATTGCATCTGCAACATCAGCTATTGGAAATCCCACGTTGCCAAATGTTGCCCTGACAGGCGGAGTTACGTATTATTTCCTGGTTTCAACCGATTCGCTTATGGGCCTGAATCTTACAACGCCTTTTGATATTGCTGTTAATGAACTGGTACAGATCGATGCATCGGTAACATCAATTACAGCTCCTGTATCGGGTTGTGAACTGGGAACGCAGACAGTTACTGCAGTTATTGAAAACATGGGAGTGGATTCACTTTATAATTTTGATCTGGCCTATGATTTCAACGGGACGGGCACCAATACTGAGACTGTAACTGATACGATTCTTCCTGGGAGCAGTTTGTCATATACATTTATCAGCCAGGTTGTTTTTGCCACCAATGGTAATTATTATATAAAAGTTTATTCTTCCATTGCACTTGATGGCGATCATACGAACGATACCACCCAAGTTTTTGTTTCCAGCCTGCCGGTACTGAATTCCTATCCTTATACGGAAAATTTTGAAAGCGGCAACGGATACTGGTTTCAGGGCGGTACAAATTCATCATGGGAGTTAGGAACACCTGCCGATTCAGTAATAAATCATGCTTCTTCAGGAATTAATGCATGGAAAACAAATCTGATTGCAGATCATAATGCAAATGAAACATCCTATGTTGAAAGCCCCTGCTTCGATTTCACTTCATTAATTAAACCTGTTATTGATCTGAATGTTTGGTATGAAACAACATTTATGGGTGCTGCAACACTTGAATCATCAATTGATAACGGTGTTTCCTGGCAGGTTGTTGGCGCTAACGGCGATCCCGATAACTGGTATAATGGTAGCTTTACAACCGGCTGGAGCGGCAATGCAGGAAATTATTTATTAGCGAAGCATTTGCTTACAGGACTTGGCGGGCAGCCCAATGTTAAGTTAAGAGTTGCGTTCAGCGGTGGATTCGGCGGTACAGCCGAAGGTTTTGCTTTCGACGATATTCATATTTATGATACACCTGCGGATGATATCGGAGTTATTGAAATAGTTACTCCGAATTCCGGTTGTGGTTTGGGTGATGAAGTGGTTACTGTAAGCATTGTGAACTTCGGAACAGCGCAGCAGTCGAATTTTCCCGTTGCATATTCAATTGACGGAGGTGCTTCATATACAACCGAAACAGTAAGCGCCATTTTGCTTCCTGACGATACTTTATCATATCAGTTTTCTGCT
>JAZDMF010000174.1:0-19852 GCA_043801235.1 Bacteroidota bacterium
TACTAATTATGAGTAAAATTGACGAAGCAAAAAGTATACTTAAAGCTTTAGGCTTGCCTGTTCCACAACAGAATGAAATTTCCGCATACACATTCTTGGCCCTGTGCGGAATAAAACCTGATGATGAATGGAAAAATGCAGAACGCAAAAGTTTAAAAATCACAAAAGGTGTAATGGCTTTTATAAAAGATGTTTATGGTCGGGAATATGCTCCAAATACCAGGGAGACTGTCCGCAGACAAGTATTACATCAATTTGTTCAGGCAAGAATTGCTGACTATAATCCTGATAATCCTACTTTACCTGTCAACAGTCCCAGGGCTCATTATGCTATAACTTTACCTGCTTTGGATGCAATAATAAAGTTTGGAAAAAAAGACTGGGATCAGGCAGTCGAAAAATTTCATTTAGCTTTTGGTGATTTATCTAAGCAATACAAAAAAGAAAGAGAACAAAACCTCATTCCTGTTTTATTGAGTAATGGGAAAAGCATCAAATTATCTGCTGGGAAACATAATGAAGTACAGGCAGCCATTGTACAGGAATTTGCTCCTCGCTTTGCAAAGGATAGTAGTGTAATTTATATTGGTGACACAGCAAACAAAAACCTTTATGTTGATAAACAAACAATGGAAGCATTGGGTATACCAATTACTGAGCACAGCAAACTTCCTGATGTTGTCATTTATAATCAAGCCAAACACTGGTTATTTTTAATAGAAGCTGTTACGTCTCATGGTCCGGTTTCCCCCAAAAGAGTTGTTGAAATTGAAGAATTTTTAAAAAACTGTAATGCTGCTAAAATTTATGTATCGGCATTTCCCGATTTTTCAGAATTTAAAAAGCACTCGAATAATATAGCTTGGGAAACGGAAGTTTGGTTAGTTGAATCACCAGATCATATGATTCACTTTAATGGTGATAAATTTTTAGGACCGAGATAATTTTTATAATTAATAAACATAAACACATTATGAGAAGGCAATCTTCAATACATTTTATTACAGACAAACCCGAAGAAAAGGACTTATATGAAGGCCGATCACAAACAAGGATTGCAGATAATATTATCCAATTTTTAACTGAAAAAAACAAAAGGAAGGTAATTGGAATTGAGGGTAAATGGATAGCGATGTTAAAATCTAATATCTTTTATTCCTCTGCGTCGAGGAATTCTTCCGCATCTTCATATGCTTCTGCTCTTCTTCCCATAACCGGAAGAATCTTTCCTGTAATCAGTCCGGCAATGAAAGCAATTGCTATTGTAAGCCCGATACCAGAAAGCTGGTTTTGCACACTGATTCCCTGTACGATAAACAATGCTGCAAGGCCACCCATCAATCCGGGCAAGCCGTGAAGGTTGCTTACTCCACAAGTGTCAATCAGCTTCAACCCTTTTTGTAATCTGGATTGAACAACTGCAAAACCAAAAGTTGAAATTGCACCGGCCAATACACCGATAAGCAGGGCAGCAGGATGGCTTGCAACAGCACATGTGGAACCAATTGCAACACCACCGGCAAGAGCAGCGTTTGCAATATCAGCAATGCTTATTTTTTTCCTGAGCATAACAGTGAAAATATATGTAGCAATTGTAGACCCGCAAAGTGCGATGATTACATTCACTACAGTAGAAGGCATTTGTTCGGGGGTTACAAGTGCAGCGCAGAAACTTGGCCAAAATATCCAAAGTATCATGCTTCCAAGCATTGAAAATCGGTCGCTGGTGGCATCGGCCTCTATGGGTTTTTCAAATTCTTTTTTTGTTGTCATGGTAATTGCTGCACCTAATCCGAAGATTGCGCCGAACGCATGGATCACGATAGAACCGCCTGTATCTACCACTGTTCCTGCAGGAATTAAACCCCATCCACCACAAAGCACTATCCATTCGTTGAACATATAAAATGGAATAAAAAGTATGGCAAGTAAAATATATTGCGGCATTTTTAAACGTCCGAGAACTGCACCTGCTGCAATAAGCAAGCTTGCTGCACCGAATTCCGCTAAAATAAGGCGTTCAACTTCTGAATCAACCTCACCAAAGAGGCCAGCTGTTTTCCCAAAAATGTAAATAAGCAATCCTACACTGACTAAAAGAAAAGTGGCAGTCAATGCAGAACGCCCGTATTTTCTGACGAACACCATTAAAAAGCCGAACCCGACCAGAAGCATGGCCATGATGTGAATTGCGCGGTTGTACCGCTGATCATCGCTTACGGCTGATGAAACAATATTGCTGCTCACTTCCTGTGCGAAAATGGTTGCGGATGCCAGGATCATCAGCAAGGTTGCTGTGATTGTCCTGATAATGTTTTTCCCTTTCATTTGAATGTATTTTTTAAAAAATATTTTCACCGCAAATATATATTTATTCCCACATCTGTTAATCAATTCACGAAAAAATTAATTGAGGTTATTTTCTTTTCCTTAAACTCAGTAGACCGACAAATGTCAGCAGCCCATTCAGTATCAAAAGTTCAAACCCGAACTTATAACCATTGAAAAGAATTTGAGAGAAGGAGCTTAATATGTAGCAGCAAACAGGAGAAAGGATGGCTACAATCCAGACGTAACGATCCCTAATTGAAATTTTAGTAAACAGACCAAAAGCAAACAATCCCAGCAGCGGTCCATAGGTATAGCCTGCAACAGTATAAATGGCACGGATCACAGCTTCATCGTTCAGTGAGCGGAAAATCATAATTACAATTAAAAGTAAAACGGCAAAGCTTATATGAACGATATACCTGATTTTTTTCTTTTGCTTTTCATCAAGCTTGCTTTTGTCCTTGAAGCCAAGAAAATCTACGCAGAAGGAAGTGGTGAGCGCCGTTAAAGCCCCGTCAGCGCTGGGATAAGCGGCGGATACAAGTCCAACCATGAACACCAGCCCTGCAAGTGGACTCAGGTAATTGAAAGCGATCATAGGGAAAAGATCATCGGTTTTCTTGGGAATGTCAATGCCCTTGGTTGTTGCATAAAGGTACAGGACCGCACCGAGAAACAGAAATAGAAAATTCACAACGATAAGAGTACCGCTGAATGTGAACATGTTTTTCTGTGCTTCTTTCAGGCTTTTGCAGCTTATGTTCTTCTGCATCATTTCCTGGTCAAGGCCTGTCATTACTATGGCAATGAACATGCCGGCAAAAAACTGCTTTGCAAAAAATGTTTTTTCCTGCCAGTTCACATTAAACATGCGCGTATATCCTGCATCACCAACTTTATTGATAATGTCTCTCATGCCCAATCCAAGTTCGTTTGAAATAAAAATTATGGAAAGAACTAATCCAAGCAACATGAATGTGGTTTGCAGGGTATCTGTCCAGATAATGGTTTTCACTCCACCTTCAAAAGTGTAAAGAATAATAAGAATAATAAATATTGCAACCACCAGCCAGAAAGGCACTCCCCACTGGTCGAAAACAAAAATCTGCAGCACATTCACAACAAGGTACATCCGGAAAGAGGCGCCGATAACGCGTGAAAGAATAAAAAAGAATGCTCCTGTCTTGTAACTCCAGAAACCAAAGCGCTGATTCAGGTATGAATAAATAGATGTAAGATTCAGTCGGTAATACAAAGGAAGGAGTATGGTTGCAATAACTGTATAGCCTGCAAGGAAGCCCAGCACCATCATCATGTAAGTAAACTGCGTAGAGCCCACATCGCCGGGTACTGACATAAATGTTACACCGCTAAGTGAAGCGCCTATCATGCCATAGGCTACAATATACCAGGGAGAAGATTTATTGCCAACATAATACGAATCGTTGTTAGTTTTGCGTGATGTGAGCCACGTTACAACAAACAGAAGAATGGTGTAAGCAATAAAACAAAGCAGAATATAAATTGGTTGCATACTGTCTGTATCATTTTATCAGCCACAAAGACACTAAGGCACAAAGGTGCACAAAACCGGATCGTATAAATTTAAATTTTTCTTTTTGAGTCTTCGTGTCTTTGTGGCAAGATTATTTTTTTTGCAAAATTTTTCACAGATTCAGAACAAAAATAATTATTCTTTTCAGGCTTTGTCAGTGCAAGCAAAAAACATATTAACTTTGCATTGTAAATAAAAAACCGTGTACAATTTCCCTTCAAGACTTGTTGAAAATGCAGTGAACGAGCTGTCAAAACTTCCGGGCATAGGACGGAAAACAGCGTTGCGCCTGGTTCTGCACATGCTGAAAGAAGAAAATAATTATTCCGATGCACTGGGTGAATCTATTATCAGGCTGCGCAAAGAAATTACTTATTGCGAGGAATGCCATAATATTTCCGACTCTGAGACCTGTCTTATTTGCAGCAATCCTAAACGCGACCACAGCATTATCTGCGTGGTGGAAGATGTGCGCGATGTAATGGCCATTGAAAACACCAACCAGTACCGGGGAGTTTACCATACTCTCGGCGGCATCATATCTCCCATGGATGGAATCGGCCCGAATGATCTTACCATACAATCACTGATCGACAAAGTTTCAAAAGGCAATGTAAACGAAGTGATAATGGCATTGAGCGCCACCATGGAAGGCGACACCACCAACTTTTACATTTACAAAAAACTGAAAGAATTTAATATCACCATCACAACTATAGCCCGCGGCATTGCCATTGGCGACGATCTTGAATATACCGATGAAGTTACTCTGGGACGGTCGCTGCTAAACAGGACACCTTATGAAAACTCATTGGTTCGGTAGGATGTTCAAGGTTCACACGGATTGCTTGTTTCTTGTTACTTGTTGCTGGTTTAATTTCGTTTAAAGATTGCGGTTAATTATTAGATGCATAATATGGATTGAGTATTGCTAATATCCAACTGCTACTGCTACTATTACTCCTTAACAAATTTCTTCACAGCAATCCCATCCTCACTTTTCACTTTCACAAAATACATCCCGCTTACAAGTTCAGAAATATCAATGGTTGTAATACTTTCATCTGCACTTATGCTTTTTATTATTTGCCCTTCAATATTTAAAATTTCTATTTCAGATTTTCCAGAAGCTTTTATCTGAATAAAATTTTTTGCAGGATTTGGGAAAATATCTATAACGGAATTGTCAGGAATATTTTCAATTCCACTGACTGTATAAGGCGGCCAGTAATTTCCCGATAACACAATAAGGCAAAGCATTTTCAAAGTATTGCCGAAATACGTATTATCAGCAAGATTCTGAGCGATTAAATGATCGTACATCCCGTTCAGCCAGCTTTGATTTGCTGAATCGAGCATAGCGCCAACAGCAAAAGGACCTATAAAAGAAGGATCATCATAATTATTGCCGGAAATATTTCCGCCGCTCAGCGTATATCCTGCCATGACATTTGCAGGATCAGCGGAGGTATTGTTTTCTATCCATGTGTTGATCTTACCCACTGCCGCTTGCGAACGGGTTTCGCCAGTTATAAGATAATCCGTTGCTAATCGCCAGGGTACCCTGCACGAATTGTAATAATATTCTCCATCGTAAGGGCTTTCAAAAAAATTGGCAGTAGCTGGAACTGGAGTGGTATTGCAGTTTACAACAAAATCAGGGATCAATCCGGTTGAAGGGCTGTTGTTTGCCTGTATAGTATTTACAACAGCATAACATTCATCAATAACAGTATTCCATTTATTATCGGAAGTTGAATTATAAAATGCCCTGAAATGATCGGGCATGAAATCAGAGGGGCGTGTTGCATAATACTCGATATCGGAAGAAGTCACCCAATCGCCAAATGTAATAGAATACGTCAGCGGGTTAATTTCACTGCTCATTATGGCATTGATTATATCATTTGCTGCCTGCAGATAATTTATTGCACCCGAACTTCCCCATTGTTTGTCAGCAAGTAAAAGAGCATACGCGATGTCCATATCGCCGTCGGTGGCAGCATCAACCCCGTTAATATCGTTGCACGAAGTTCCCTGCTGCCAAGCCATCAGATTGCTGTTTATCGAACTGGGGTGAGCCTTATAAAAGTTATACAAGCCATCAAAAATTGTTTTTGCATTTGCATCATAGCCCGCCATGTATGCGGCTATAAGCATTCCATAACCCTGCCCTTCCGAAACACATATAGCGCTCGTGTCTTCATCGCCAAACCAGACATAATACTGGTCTGTCCCGCAATTATTTTTGAAATACTGCGCTTTCCAACTGTTGTAAAACGAAGTAACATCGTTATCCATTTGCGTTTGTGTGAGGTTAGAAGGTTTTATAGACCCCTGCATATATGGATAATGTTGAGGGAATGGCATGTTCTGTGAACTCAGGTTCAGGCAGGTGCTTACCATAATAATTAAAACGAAGTGTCTCATATTACTATATTTTTAATTATGTAAAAATTTAATAGCCTTGTTTAAAACTTTGAACCTTGAACAATTTTATTTCTTCTCAAAAATCCAGGCTGAAGGATTGGTGTTTTGCTTTATACCTGTTAAATCAGCCGTCGCTTCTTCCCTTGTCGCATAACCTTTATATGCAATCCTGTAACTGCCGTAATCATTCTTGCCCACTACTTCGGCATCAGCAAATCCTTTTGCTTTCAGAGCGGCAACACCATCATTAGCTAATTGCTCCGTTGCAAAAGAACCTGAAATGATGTAAAACTTTTTAACAACTGTCGTGGTTGTATTTGTGGTGGTAGTATTAGTAGTAGTAGTATTTGACGTATTAGTATTGGAATTGGTATTGGTACTGGTATTCTGATTGGTATTCGCAGTATTGGTGGTGTTCGTATCAGTTGTAATGGTGTTTGTTGTATTCGAAGTGTTCGTATTATTTGTTGTGTTAATATTAGTGGTGTTTGTAGTATTTGTGTTTGTCGTATTGGTGGTCGTTGTATTTGTATTCTGATTATTTGCAACATTATTATTTACATTAGTGGTCGTATCTTTTGTAACAGGGGCTGTATAGTTTTTGTATGCGCTTGTTATATCAGAATAACTTTCCTTTCCTTTTTTCTCCATAAGTTTGGCGCTGGAATTTGTTTTCTTAATCGTTACCCAGTCTTTCAGTGCATCATCAATTGTGGGATAACCCTTATAAGCTACACGCCAGTTTCCTGAACTTTTCTGAAAAAATATGTTCGCTTCAGGATATCCTTTATTAAGAAGCCGCTCGGCCGATTCCTTGGCAAGTTTCTTTGAAGAAAAGGTACTGGATACAATAAAGTATTTTAATTCAACAACAGTATTAATTGTGGTTGTCGTATTATTATTACCGGTATTCTGATTATTCGTTGATGTGTTATTATTGTTATTCGTATTCTGATTGTTTGTTGAATTATTAGTATCCGGCGTAATATTCTGAACCAGCAATATTTCTGCAAGTGTGGTATCCTGAAAAGGATTGATCCAGTCGACATACTCTTCTTTACTTCCTATTTTATATGTAATACTTATCGCAGCATAGCCATACCTGTCGTCATAAGAATTGTCAACTCTCCATGCATCAAGCTTATCGGTATTCGTAAGATGCAGGGTGATTTCCAACCCGATATCGATTTTTGAATCTGCTTTAAATTTAATTCCAATACCAACAGGGAATACCATTTCAGTAGTGCCATTTGTTTTTGATACGCCCGATGAATCCCACCCGTAACCACCAATATAAGCATCCTCATCAAAAGAATATACTTTCGACCTGAAATCAACCAATCCGGCTCCTGCAAAAATGTATGCATTGAGAACCTTTTCCCTTCTGGGGTACATTGAAATAAGGTTGTTCAGGTTAACCAGTCCCGAAACAGTATATTCTTTGATATTTGAAAGAAAATGAAGGTTCATATTCGGAGATGATCCTGAAAGCCCGCCGAAAAGCACATTCGCTTTAACTCCAAAAATATGATTGAAATTCTTAATAACTTCAACTGAAAACCCTGTGTTTGATTTTTTATATTTGTTTTCTGTGCTGTAATGCAACTGCCTTACATCGCCGTAAAAAGGAAGCAATCCGAATTTTATACCTGCCGACCAGCTGTTGTAATCTGAAACAGTCAATTTTTGAGCTGTGCTGACAGAAGCGGATGACTGTAATAAAAAACAAATCCCTATAAGTAAGTAAAACCTCTTCATTATGATTCATTAACAGATACAAATATACGAGATTTAATTAAAAAGGTTTTATAAAAGTGGGATTTTTCTATTCAATTTTTTATTATCATTGCTAAGTAAATTATGATAACGATGACACAACGTGGTTTATTTTTCCGTCACCTTGCCCAAACAAGCGAAAAACCTCTTGCACTTGAAATTGAAAAAGCCGAAGGAATATATATGTTCTGCACTGACGGAAAGAAATATATTGATCTTATTTCAGGGATATCCGTTAGTGGTACCGGACACAGGCATCCGGCCGTGGTAAAAGCCATCCATGAGCAGCTTGAAAAATATTTACATCTGATGGTTTATGGAGAATACATCCAGACTCCCCAGGTACAACTTGCCAAAAAGCTCGCTGAACTATTACCAGATACGCTTTCTTCAACATATTTTGTAAACTCAGGAACTGAAGCAACGGAAGGGGCTTTAAAACTGGCCAAAAAATATACAGGAAGAACTGAGATCATTGCTTTTAAAAATGCTTACCACGGAAGCACACACGGTTCCCTGAGTGTGATGGGATGCGAAGATTTCAAACAGGCATTTCGTCCGTTGTTGCCGGAAGTACGTTTTATTGAATTCAATAATATTTTTGATCTCGGAAATATTACATGGAAAACAGCTTGTGTCATTGCCGAAACCATACAGGGAGAAGCAGGAGTTGTTATTCCTTATGCAAAATTCATGAAAGAACTTCGCCGTAAATGCAGTGAAAACGGCGCATTGCTTATACTTGATGAAGTGCAGGCGGGCATGGGACGCACAGGAAAAATGTTTGCCTTCGAGCATTACGGTATAGTTCCCGACATTCTTACCCTTGCCAAAAGTTTTGGCGGCGGGATGCCATTGGGAGCTTTCGTTTCATCATATGAAATAATGAAGAGCCTTGCAAATAATCCACCTCTCGGGCATATTACCACCTTCGGAGGCCACCCGGTGAGTTGTGCTGCTGCACTGGCAAACCTTAATGTGATTATTAATGAAAATCTTCATTTGCAGACAGAACAAAAAGGGAAATTATTTCAGAAACTTTTAAAACACCCGAAAATAAAAGATATCCGTATTAAAGGTTTGTTTATAGCTCTTGAATTCAGTGACGAAAAAACAAATAAAAAAATTATTGCAAAATGTATTGAGAACGGAATCATTACCGACTGGTTTTTGTTTGCCCCTCATTGCATGCGTATCGCTCCTCCTCTCATTATTTCCGGTGAAGAAATTCGCCATGCCTGTGAAATTATTTTGAAATCTTTGTAAACAATAATTAAATTTGCTTTCCTTAAGAATACCATCATGGGATATGATATAAAATTAATGACTCTGGCCATACAACGGGCAACAGAAAATGTAACATCAGGTAATGGCGGGCCGTTTGGAGCAGTAATTGCAAAAAATGGCAAAGTTATTAGCACAGGTGTAAACAGTGTGACCTCTGACAACGATCCTACTGCCCATGCTGAAGTGATAGCCATTCGTGAAGCATGTAAAAAACTGGAATCATTTCAATTGGATGGTTGTGAAATTTATGCAAGCTGCGAACCATGCCCCATGTGCCTTGGTGCAATATACTGGGCGCGGCCTGATAAGCTATATTTTGCCGGAACTAAAAAAGATGCTGCGGAAATAGGCTTTGACGATTCTTTCATTTATGAAGAAATTAATATTCCATACCAGGAAAGAAAAATAAATACTGAACATGTGGAGCATCCCGAAAGCCTTGCGCCTTTTAATGAATGGAAAAACAAGGAAGACAAAATTGAATATTAACTTTTAAAGATTCTTATAATATTTTTACCACTTAGAACACTAAGAATACTGAGTTTCACTAAGAAAAAGATTCTATGCCAGACAGTAAATCAAGCAATCCGAATTTTAAAAAATTCAAATTCAAAGAGCTTAAGATTTATGGCCCTGATGAATGGATGGTTGACAGCACCAAGAAATACCGCCTTGTTTACGATAAGCAGGAAACCACATATATAAGCGCCGATTTATCATTTTACAATAAACTCTTCGATGAGGAAATATGGGAAGCGAAACTTTGCATGAAGGCATTCTTGCTGGAAGGTGAGAACAGGAAAGAATTATGCAAGCTTGAAGAACTTCGTACAATAAAGATTGACGAAAACATTGTACATTACCGCCAGGGATGGGGGATGGATGCCCCCGGCGCTTTCTGGAACCGCGGCGCTTATGAATGGGAAGCATATATTGATGACGAATTTGTGGGTAAACAAAAGTTCTATGTTGAGGAAATTGGGATGGTCACTACTAACAATAATCCCTACTTCTCGGTTGAAAATTTGAAATTGTATGTTGGTCCGGGCGACAATGTTGAACAGGGAAAACGCAAATATCTTTCAAAATTCAAAAGAAGTGAAACACCTTACGTATGGCTTGAATTCATTTATAAAATTAAAACCGATAAAGATTTTTTCTGCGAACTGTTCTTCAATTTCCTTGACGATGCAGGGCAACTTAAAGGCCGGTGCGATTCATTCAAATATATCGAAAAAAATCAACAGGATAAATTATACACTACCACTGTCGGCTGGGGCAGCGACAAAGCGGGTTCATGGAAAGATACGTATTACCGGCTTGAAATAGTGTTCATGGATACACTTGTTGCCTCTGTTGATTTTGAAGTGGGAGATGAAGAAGTGGAAGGCACTCCCGAATTAAACAGCGATAACCTTTCTGCTTTTGTAAAACCCTTTGTTAATAAGCAGCCTTTTGAGGAAATAACTTTAGAAGCAGTGATGAAACAGTTGGAAGAACTAATCGGTCTTTCAGAAATTAAAAAGAAAATCAAAGACCATATAAAGTACCTTGACTTCCTTTCCATACGCAAAGAAAAAGGTTTGCAGGACAGCGAAAAAATTTTGCTTCACAGCGTGTTTACAGGAAATCCTGGAACAGGTAAAACTACGGTGGTAAATCTTCTCGGAAAAATTTACAACAAAATGGGGCTGCTTTCAAAAGGTCATGTACTTGAAGTGGACAGAGCAGATCTTGTTGGAGAATTCATCGGGCAGACAGCACCAAAAGTGAAAGAAAAAATCAGTGAAGCGCGGGGAGGTATCCTGTTCATTGATGAAGCATATATGTTGTACAGGGCTGATAACGACTCGAAAGATTACGGCAAGGAAGTTATTGAAGTGCTTATCAAGGAAATGTCGGACGGCCCGGGCGACATAGCCATTATGGTAGCCGGATATCCTGAGGAAATGAATAAATTCCTTGAATCAAATCCGGGACTTCATTCACGCTTTAATTACTATTTTCATTTTGATGATTACCTTCCCGATGAACTTTTGCAGATAGCTGATTATGCATGTAAAAAACGAAATGTTACTGTTACTGAAGCAGGACGCAACTATATAAGTGAAATGCTTGTCGAAGCTTACCGAAACAGGGGCAAAACCTTTGGGAACGCCCGCTACTCATACTCTGTCATAGATGAGGCAAAAATGAATTTGGGTTTACGTTTGATGAATCACCACGATATCAAAAGCCTTCCGAATGAAATGCTTTCGAACATCGAGAAAGAAGATGTGGAAAAAATATTCCTTGCCAAACAGAAAGCCAAGGTAAAGCTGAAAGTGAATGAGAATCTGCTGAAAGAATCTATGCTTGAAATGAATGAACTGATAGGGATAAAAAATATCAAGGAAGAAATTTACGAACTCATTAAGCTTGTCAGGTACTATCATGAAATCGGGAAAGATGTTCTGAATAAATTTTCTCTTCATACCGTATTCACAGGGAACCCGGGAACAGGGAAAACAACTATGGCGCGCATAATCGGGAAAATTTATAAAGCACTGGGTTTACTTGAACGAGGTCATGTGGTGGAATGCGGACGCGAAGGCCTTGTGGCAGGTTATATCGGCCAAACGGCATTAAAGACCAAGGCTAAAATTGACGAAGCTAAAGATGGCGTTCTTTTTATTGATGAAGCCTATTCCCTTTCTGACGGCTCGGAGAATGATTTCGGCAGGGAAGCCATTGAAGTCATTTTGAAAAACATGGAAGATATGCGGGGACAGCTGGCTGTCATTGTTGCGGGTTATCCTGATAACATGAAGAAATTCCTTGTATCGAATCCCGGACTGAAATCAAGATTTGACAGAACATTCCAGTTCAATGATTATTTCACTGAAGAACTTCTGGACATATTTAAAATGATGGCTTTGAAAGAAGGTCTTAAACTGAACACAGAAGCAGAAGAATATCTGAAGAAATATTTTGCAATGCTGTTCGAAACAAAAGACAAATTCTTTGGAAATGCGCGGACTGTAAGAAATGTTGCAGCTGAAGCCGTAAAGAACCAGAACCTCCGCATGGCCGCCACTGCTGCCGAAAAAAGAACCCCTGAAATGATTGTAACTATTACTTTGGAAGATGTAAAAGAATTTGAAGTTACGGGGCAGAAACAGGAGAAGACCACGATGGGGTATAAGCTGGGACAGAATTAGAATTCAGAAGTAAGAATGCAGAATGAGGAAATATATATTCGTATTTTGTACATTTATCTTCAGTGTTTCTTGTTTTTCTCAAAAACAGGATGATTCCCTTATTATTTCATCTCTTACGGAAAATGTATGGAATTATGAGGCATGGGCCAGCTTTGACGGTCATTATTTTCCATCCAACGGCCTTGTAATAAAAACTGATTCCGGTTTGGTGCTTGTCGACACTCCAGTAAATGACTCGTTGACACAGCAACTCCTAAATTATTTCCCAAATGAAAAAATTGCGCTTTCAAGAATCACACATTTTCATAATGACCGTATCGGGGGTATAAAGACATTGCTAAATAATGGAATCAAAGTTATTTCACACAGCAAAACTGCTGAACTGGCAGAGAAAGACAGCTATCCGAAACCTTCGGTTACTTTCAAAGGCAATGATACCATTATAAAAACCGGAAATACATCATTCGAACTTTACTATCCAGATTGGGGGCATACCATCGATAATATTGTAATATGGCTGCCATTGCAAAATGTATTATATGGCGGATGCTTTATCAAATCAAAAGAATCTAAAACCCTCGACAATATTAAAGATGCGAATGTAAAAAAGTGGCTTATAGCAGCAAAAAAAGTTGAAAAGAAATTCTCTGAAGCAAGAATTGTGGTTCCCGGACATGGGGACATCGGAAACAAAACCCTTATAAAAAAAACGATCCGCTTAATAAAGAAATCAAAAACTTAAACTGAATAAACAATAAATACCGACTAAAATTGTTTTATAATTGATTTTTCACAGCCAATTGTATGGAAAAAGTATTCATCAATTTATTTCTTTTCGTTTTTATTTTCTTTTCATATAATCCAGTTTTCCCCCAATACTTTCATGAATCCTTAAGCCTGTTTAATAATCTGCTGCCTTCATTAAAAGATAGTGAGAAGATTGCAATTGGCATGCATACATATACTAACTTCAATGATCGCTTATCAGAACCCAAGAGCCTTAACGATTATAATTTAGTTTCAAGATTCAGAATAAAAAAAGAAAAGAAATTTTTCAGTCATTTTGAGTTCGGATGTTCTTTAAGAAGTTTTATAGCTTTCAGGTGTTCACCGAATGACACTACTATTAATAGCGGAAATATCACAGTCAACATCAAGCCTGATAACACTTTTGGCGGGACCATTTTGTCGCCTGCATGCATGGTATTGTCCGACTTCCGCATTGCAAAGGAAGCAAAGGTATACATTGGCTACCTTCACCGCCATAATTTCATCAGCGATAATATGAATTTATCAAGTAGGTATAAAAGCGGCCATGATTTTTCTGTCGTTCTCAAAACAAACAAAGTCACATTTCAAACCTTCTGGCGCAGCCGTTTAATTTCAAACTGTGTAAACCTGAGAGATTCAATAACCAGACGGAATTATACATTACCCGGAGAGTTCCGAAATATGTTCCTTGCAACAATAACATTCAGCGACAGCCTTGACAGGAATATTTTTTTTAAACAGTATGTTTCAGTTTTTTTCTCAAACCTTACAAAATATAAAAACCTGCTGGCTACAGATTCAACATATACAAACTCCTTCGTTTGTGGTATGGTTATTTATTATCACCATCTTATAATAAACCCTGAATATAATATGGATTTTCTCCAGTGGCATAATGCAAACAATCCCGTCGCTCGTTATAAATTCATGTCATTTTCATTGTTGGCAGGATACCGGTTTAAAAATTTTTTACCTAAAGTACGTTTTTCCAGAACTCATTATTTTTATCCTGTTACAAACGTACAAACATTGACTTCAGATGATGACCGGAACTATTTCCTGATTAATTTCGGCCTTGAATACATATAAAATAAATTATTAAATCTTTATTTAACGCAAATACCAGAATTTTCAGCAGTAATATTTTTTCCTTTCACAAAAAACAAAAAATATACAACCACAGACCCCACTCCTACGCCTGATATAATGAAAGTTGCAGCCGGACCGAATTCAAACCATATCAGTCCTGCAAAACAGCTGGCAAGCAATGTGAAAATACTTGAAAAACTATTAAAGAAACCTATTGCTGTTGCTGTTTCATTTTTACCGGAAATATTACTGATCCATGCTTTAGCAATACTTTCGGTAGACGCAGCATAAACTGCATAAAACAAAAACAGTATGCCGAAAATTAAAAATGTATTCGCAAAAGCCATGAAAAAATAAACAACAGCAAACACCGATAATCCAAGTATTATTACTTTTTTCATGCCAAGTTTATCAGCCAGAACGCCCAAAGGATACGACAACAATGCATACACCAGGTTGTAAAAAATATAAAAGCCTATCATCTGCGTATCGCTCATTCCGTTTTGTTTCAGGTTCAGCAAAAGGAAAGCATCAGAACTGTTGAAGAAAGTAAACATCAATAAACCGGCTACCAGCTTTTTATATAAAGGTGATGCCCGCTTCCAGTATTTCATGTATGTTAAAAAACCTACACTTTTTTTAACTTCTATGTTTTCTTTCTTTTTTTCTTTTACAAGAAATGTGATCAATATAGCAATCATTCCTGGCAAAAATGCAATTATGAAAAGCCATTGATATTTTCCGGGATAGAAATACAGGAATATCAATGCAGCAATAGGGCCGATTGCGGCTCCAACAGTATCAAGCGAACGGTGAAAGCCAAAAACCTTTGCCTTGGTTTCTTTTGTGGCTTCATCGCTCAGCAACGCATCGCGGGCGCTGGTGCGTATACCTTTGCCAAGGCGATCAAGAGTACGGGCAAAAAATATCCATACGGGAAAAACAAAAACTGCCAGTAAAGGCTTTGATATTGCACTCAGCGAATATCCCCAGCGTACAAAGGGCATGCGCATCCCTTTATGATCCGATAAATTTCCGAAATATCCCTTGCTTAATCCTGCTGTGGCTTCTGCAATTCCTTCAAGTATCCCGATAAGCAGCGCCGAAAAACCAATAGAACTAAGGTAAACAGGCATCACCGGGTACAGCATCTCGCTGGCTATGTCAGTGAAAAGACTTACCAATGAAACCAGGAGAACTGTGCGAGTGATAATTTTGGAAGACATGTACTATTTACTAAACAAGAATGACGATTTACGATTTTTGATTTAGAAATTAAATCAGATTTGGGTTAACAATTTTATTGACTGGGTCAGTTCTTTCATTGATGTAATTGTGAAATCCGCATCCGGAAAATCAGCAACTATTTTCTTTTCATTAAAAAAAATTGTTATCATTCCAACAGCTTTAGCGCCGCAGATATCTTTTTCGTAACTGTCGCCAATCATAATGCAATGTGCGGGTTCAATTTTTATTTTTTCAGTAATGGCAGTAAAAAAAAGCTTGTCCGGTTTTTTATATCCAAGATCCTTTGATGTAAAGAAGTGATGGAAATATTTATCAGCCCCTATCTTTTTCAATGCTTCCGCCATAAGTGAAGAATCTGAAAATCCTGCATTTGATGCTATGCATAAAATATATTTCTCTGACAAAATTTTGAGTGCTTCTTCTATATTTTGGATATATTCCACATGATCCCAATGCGCCATGGCACCAGGTTTATCCGGATAATCCCGCATCACGGTATTGCCCCAGTCGAAAATGAGAGCTTTAATCATTAAAATTAGTATGAAGATTTAAAAACAGTCCCAGTGAAAGTTATTAAAAAGAGCAAACAGAAAACAGAAAATATAAAATTGAAACATAAATAAAAATTATCTAAAAATATTTGCTATTTCATATTTTCTATTTGCATTTTACTATATAATTGATGTCAGTGACAGTAGTTGTTAATCTTCGGGATTGGGCCTGCCCTTGACTTTTCCGGTCTTCCACATTTTTTCTGTTTCTTCCAGTTCTTTTTTATGGGCATCAGAGATTTCCTTTGTTTCGATTTCTTTCAGATCAGGCTGGCCGGCATTCACCCAGGCGGTGTACCAGAAACTTCCAACCAGTTTAACTGAAAGCCGCATTCTCTTTTCAACCATTCCGCCGAGTAAGGCGCTGAATTGCTTCGCAAATTCCTTGGATACAACCTTCACTGTGGCCTGGCCCCTGTTCTCAAATGTATATTTTTTATCGCCGGGATATTCTTCATCCATTTTATTTTGAATCATCCATATTGTATCAACGGCTTCGTAACTCGATTGTGTAAATTCCCAAATCTTATCATTTATCTTTTCAATATATTCAGCCTGCCCCACAAAAAAATCATAGTCTTCAGCAAACAACTCTGGGATGCGGGTTTCCCAGAACGCATGTATTCCTTTCTTGTCGGGAGTTTTACCATCATAGTATTCCGTATGATGCAAGGGAGTACAGCCGTCGGCAATATAATGCCCTAAATTGGCCGATGTCCATAATATTTTATCCACATCTTTTTCTTTGAATGCTTCCACAAGCTTGTAATAGGTTTTCTCAATCCACCACGGATTTACACCGTATTCATTCAAAGTGTCTTCGGTATATTTTGCCACAGCATCTTTCCATTTATGAGGCATGGAATCAAAGGGGTGTTCTCCGTAATGATCTATATCAATATAATGTCTCACGCCTTCATTTTCATCGGCGAATGTTCGTTTGTCAGGATCAATGCCGTGTTCAGAAATATATTCAATATGATTTTTGTAAAACCCTATCATCTGTGGCGGTAGTGTTAAAACAGCCATTTTATTGACAAGCTTGTGGCAGTAAAACCCCCATGAAAATAATGATGAAGACCACACAATAGCGCCCATTGCAATTATCATCAGTGCAGGAAAAAACTTTCCAAGAATAAATTTTCTTTTCATGTTCAAAATTATTGATGTGCCAAATTACTTCTTTTTAAGGGCATTTACAAGTTTTCCTCCATAAAGTACAGGAATAACGGGTGCAGTATCTTCAGTAAAGCAATATTCAAGCACATCATCCAGCCCCAGTTTTTTCAGCCTGTGACGGTGCGATGCTTTCTCAATATAATTCAGCACATCATTCTTTGCAAGATTCCATAAATCGCAGGCAGCCATTGCCGAATCGCAGATAATTTTGTAATTGCGATGCTGCATCAACCGTTGAATAAGAGCGCCTGCAAAAACACTATCCTCAATATTGAATTTATTTTTCCAGCCCGCACAGAGTATTACAACATTTTTTTGCTGCGTGTTTAACCATCCTGTCAATACACTGAGATTTGAAAAAGCCCCAAGAACAACGGTATCGCATACTTTTGAAATTTCGATTGTCTGAGTTCCATTGGTGGTTGTTATCACAATTTTTTCGCCGTTCACATTTTTCTTTGTGAAATTAAAAGGTGAATTCCCGAAATCTGCTCCGTCAATAACAATACCGTCACGTTCGCCCGCGACCTTGTATCCTAGCCCGCGATACTTTTTTGTTTCATCGATTTCAGCCACAGGTATCACTTCAATTGCCCCATTGCCGAATGCGGTGCAAATGGCAGTTGTAGCGCGTAAAATATCCACAATCACCACAACATAATTTTCCTTCGTCAGCCGGTAAGGGAACAATGCCGGGGTAAAACAGACTTCAATAGTCCTTGAATTATCGATTGTATTCATAAAAAACTTTCATCAGTTGGTAATTGGCAGATGGTAACAGAAATTCATGTTCGGTATTTTTTTCGTCAATCTACTTATGTATCTTTGAACTTACATATCCGCTATGAAAAGAAAAATCATTCCAAACGTTCGTTTCACGGCATTGTTAATTTAGTATAGTAATTTAAATTTTGAACTTAGTGAACCTACGTGCCTGCCTTGCCGGAAGGCAGGTCTTCGTGCCTTTGCGGCTATATTTTTTTTTCGACTAAGATACAAAGTCACAAAGAAACACAAAGAACTATACATTATTAACAAAGCCAATCTTTAAAACTTCCTATAATTTTTTTTGCCAATTGCTAACTGCAAACTGTAACTATCCTTTATAAAACGGGAATTTTACTACTTTTGCTTTTAATTCTTTCTCACGCACCTTGATATATATTTCGCTTCCTTCAGTAGAAAAAGCAGTTTTTACATATCCCATGCCTACAGGAATATTCAGCGAAGGGGCCATAGTGCCCGATGTGACCTTTCCTATGCTGTTTCCATCTTTATCAACAATTTCATAATCGTGACGTGGAATGCCTTTGTCAATCATCTCAAAACCTATCAGCTTTCTGGTAACACCCTCTTTTTTCTGTCTTAATAACTCCTGCTTATTGATAAAATCTTTCGTATCAGTGAATTTGGTAATCCAGCCAAGTCCGGCTTCTATGGGTGATGTTGTATCATTAATATCATTTCCGTATAGGCAAAATCCCATTTCAAGCCTTAATGTATCGCGGGCTGCAAGGCCAACAGGTTTTATGCCGGATTCTTTTCCTGCTTCCATCACTGCATGAAAGATTTTTTCAGCTACTGCATTTGAAAAATATATTTCACATCCGCCCGATCCGGTGTAGCCTGTCGTGGAAAAAATCACATCGGGAACACCAGCAAATTCAAGCTTTTTGAAAGCATAGTACTCCATATCAGTGACGGGAGTTTTCGTTAGTTTCTGCATTGCTTTTAATGCCAAAGGGCCCTGTATGGCCAGCTGCGATATTTCATCGGATGCATTATAAAGTGTTGCGCCCCCGCCTTGCCGGCAGGCAGGCATTTTGTTCTGCCGGTTACACCATTCCCAATCCTTGTCAATGTTGGCTGCGTTTACCACAAGCAGGTATGTTTCAGCATTAATTCTGTACACAAGAAGATCATCAACAATTCCGCCCTTATCGTTCGGGAAGCATGTATATTGCACCTTTCCATCAGTTAATTTTGAGGCATCGTTCGAAGTGACCCATTGAACAAAATCCAATGCTTTTGGTCCTTTCACCCAGAATTCGCCCATATGCGAAACATCAAAAACGCCCAGTTTTTTGCGAACAGTTTCATGTTCGGCAATAACACCTTCAAACTGCACAGGCATGTTGTAGCCTGCAAACGGAACTATCTTTGCTCCCAGCGATTCATGAATTTTTATAAAAGCTGTATTTTTCATTTTATTATTATAAATATATTTGGTTCGTCAATCCTGTGAAACAAAAATATAAAATAAGATGGGTTCAGGTAAAAAAATTATGTTTTTTATTTTTTCTTTAAAAACAAACTTAATAAATTTTAAAGGAAGCAGGATTTCATTTTGATGTGCTAATTAGAGATTCCTAATTCCGCTTTGCTGCATTCGGAATGACAATTTCATTTTCATTCTTTTTTGGGGGGGGAAGGTG
>JAZDMF010000176.1:0-14379 GCA_043801235.1 Bacteroidota bacterium
AATCTTTGATAAAAATTATCTAAAATGTTTTAAATTAGAATGTTAAGCTGATATTTGTATATTTTTTCAATAAACATAAATACCCCTCCTATCTGAAATTATAAAATTGGGAGTTTAATAGGTTTAGAGATAAAATTGGGAATTTGGTAAAATCAGGAAAAATGGATGGAATGAAGAAATTATTATGCTTTCATCAGTTTTTGTGAATAAATTTTACCATCTGATAGAATGCGAACGATATAAAGCCCTTTTCCTAACTCTGATACTTTGCGGACAGAAAGATAGTTGTATCCGGCTGAGCGTTTAAGTCCTTTTTCAGAGATTACTTTTTTCCCTGTGATATCATATACATCAATATCAACCACTTGTGTATCGCTTGAAAAGAAAACAATATAAATAATATCATCAAAAGGATTTGGAAAAATATTAACAAGACTTGTATTATCAAAATCATTTATAGGAATTCCGGAAAGTATCAGGTTAGCAGCTGCAAAATTAGGAATACCATAGCCCAGAAGGCTGTCGGGACTGGTATACTGGCTGGAACTTTCCGCTATTGCCTGTATGATCATCATGTTGTTATACGACTGGTTTGCCTGCCACAGGCAAGCTGTTGCACCTGCAATAACCGGTGATGAAAATGATGTACCGTTTCCGGACATGATACCTCCGCCGGTTGAAGCAACAACAGTGCCCTGACCCTGCGCTGCCACAGTAGGTTTAATACGTCCATCTGAACTTGGACCTGTGGAACTGAAACTTGCGTAATTTTCCTGATCATCAACAGCCCCAACGGTTATAATGCTGTCGGCATCAGCCGGAGCGCCAATGTAATGCCATGGGCTTGACCCTGAATTGCCAGCGCTGTTGCATACTATTATTCCTTTGCTTGCAGCAATGGTTGCGGCAATAGATGCCGGTGTTGTTTCTCCGTCCATATCATCATATGTATGATTCATCCAGCTTTGGTCGAAATCAGTATAGCCCAATGATGAATTGATAACATCGGCTCCCACGCTATCGGCAAATTCTGCAGCCGAAGCCCAGTTGTATTCCTCAATAATATTTTCAGTGACTGCGTCTTCTGAACGTAGTAGCCAGTAATTTGCTTTGGGTGCAGTTCCGACAATTTGTCCGGGTATATTTCCGCCCATAATGGAAAGCACCATCATACCGTGAGTGCTGATATCTGTCCCAAATAAATTACCTCCGGGTTCAACAAAATTTATGTATCCGAGAATTTGATTGTTCGTCCATAAACTGTCGAATACAGCCATGGTATCGGCATGCCAGAAGCCTGCATCGATTACTGCTATGGTCATCCCCTGGCCTGAATATCCCAGGTTATGAAGGTAGTCTAAACCTATCATGGAAACCTGGTTGTACGCAAAACCATAATCATAACTTTCCGTTCTTTCAGCAGAATAATTGTTTTGGGTGAAAGAACTTCGCACGTTCATTACAACCTCTGAATTTTTCTTTTCAGGAAAGATGGATATAAGAGAACCTGTCATTATTTTTGAAATGCTGTCAACGCTCTGAACAAAGGGAAACGACATTATTTTTGCCAGTGCAACGGAATCGGTAGTAAATATTGTAGCACTGTTGAACCATTTTGATGTGCAATACAATGTTACTCCGGTATTTATAACGCTGTCAATATATGCAGGAGTTACCGGAAGGTCATTGTATTTTATGGTGATCCCCTGGTTCACCCTGCGGGCAATGGCTTTGGCCGATAAATATTGCGAGGGATCGGATAGGGTATAAGGCGAATTATTTTTATCTGTAAATCTAATAAGGTATTTATGAGGCGCCAGCTGTGCAGAGGCACTGGATGAAACGAAAAGAACAATAAAAAAAAATAATGATTTTCTTATGTGGGAATTAATTGCCATAGGAAATGATTTTAAATGTATAATCCTGACCGGATAATATATCATGTGTCAGGTTGTCAATATGAACATCACGGTAACGGCGGAAAACCATCCCTACGTACTTTGCGTATATTTCATATTGATTACTGGCTTCGATAGCATTGGAATCGATCTTTTCAATCACAGTAACAGTTGAATCAAAACTGGTGCTGTTCACAGTATAGGGTTCGAAAATATCTTCATATTCATAATCCTGCTCACCCAGTATATTAAAGGCATTTCCATCCCATGATGCACTGCTTTCAACAGGAAAGACAAGTTTCACAAAACGGTTATTTTCTTCAACTTTTTCTGCAGTAGATGGTGTAAGGTTCACTGCCCAAACATCTTTAATAAACCAGTTGCAGGTGTCACATGATTTCTGGTAACGTTCAAGTCGTTGAGTTAACCTGCCTTCATTATCGTAATATTCCGATTCAATAATTTCCTTGATTTTATACTGATAATTCCGTACATGCTGAGGACTGTCGACAGGGAAAAAATCATCCCAAACCGTTGAATCAACTTCGTACATCACCCAATGTCCGATATGTACAGGAAAATAATCATAGCCAACATCCAAAGGATCTATGGTTTCTTGTTTGCATGAATAAAATGCCAAAAAGATAACAGATAAAAGAAATATAAGATTTTTCTTATTCATTTTTTATAATAAAATCTATAACAAAGATAAAGTTTTAAAATTAATTATTACCATATGTTATAATTCTATATGTATAATCTGTCAGTAAAGTATCTTTATGGGCAGAAGTGTCTGAAAAAAATACATGTAGTTCCCGGTATCTCTTATATACCAATCCGACTTTTTTTGCAAATATCTCATATTGATTAAAGGCTTCTATTACATTGGAATCAATTTTTTGTTTAACAGTAACAGTAGAATCAAATGTAATTCCATTAACTGTTGCTGGTTTAAAAACGTCATCATATTCATAATCCTGCTCATCAAGTGAATTGAAAGCATTTCCGTTCCACAGGCAGCCATCTTCAATGGCAAAAGCAAGTTTTATATAACGATAATTTTCTTCAACTTTTTCAGCTGTGCGTGTGGTACGATTCATAACCCATACATCTTTCAGGAACCAATCGGAAGTATCTCCTGATTTTTGATAACGAACAAGTCTTTGCGTCAGCCTGCCTTCATTATCATAAAATTCAGATTCAATTTCTTCTTTGATATCATAATGATAGGTTCTCATATGTAGGGGATGACCGACAGGATAAAAATTATCCAACACAACTGAATCAACTTCATATGTTACCCAATGTCCAATATTTACAGGGAAGTAATCATATCCAACATCAACAGGATCTTCCGTTTCTTTTTTACAGGAAATTATAAAAGCAAAAAAAATTGTGATTAATAATAGGAACAGATATTTTTGGAAGCAGTTCACATGAAAACCTTTATACAAATATAATCAATTTTAAAGCATAAAGCTACGCTTCATATAAAAGAAATCAAAGGAGAAATGTTAATTGTTCTGCTAATGATATAATTTTCAGTATTTCTTTAAAAGCCCCAATTCTCAAATTCCAAGCCGCAAGATTTTTGCAGCAATCTTTCTTGAAACCTATCCGTCTATCTGGTTTGGGGCTTGGGATTTTGGATTTGGAACTTAGCAAAATGTACTACCGTATCCTGTTTTCAGTATAATGTAAATTAAAAAAATTTCTATTGTATATTTTCTATCTTCTATTTTCTGTTTTACTTTATAATATAATCCCGCCTCCCACAACATCATTTCCATCATAGAAAACAGCGGATTGCCCCGGTGCAATTGCATTCACATTTCCGCTGAATTCGACTTTGATGATATCATTTTCCTGGAAAAGATGACTGGCAGCACCTTTATCCTTATACCTGATTTTAGTAGTAACTTCCATATCATCAGGAATGTTTTCAAACTTTATCAGGTTGTAATTTTTTACTTTCATCGAAGTCCTTTTCAGTTCATCCTTTGAACCCAGAACAATCCTGTTTTTATCGGGGACAATTTCTGTAACATACAATGGTGAACCTATTGCAATATTTAACCCTTTACGCTGACCAATTGTGTAAAAGGGATAACCTTTATGCCTGCCAAGAATTTTTCCACCGGTACTGACAAAATCGCCACCGTCAAATTTTTCTTTAAGTCCGGGTACTCTGTATTTCAGAAAAGAACGGTAATCATCGTCGGGTATAAAACAAATTTCATAGCTTTCACTTTTGTCGGAAAGCTTATTAAATCCTGCTGTCCGCGCTTGTGCCCTGATTTCATTCTTGGTCAGACCACCCAAAGGAAATATTGTACGCGAAAGATATTCCTGTTTCAGTCCCCAGAGGACATAGGACTGGTCTTTAACTTCATCCATTCCCTTTGATAATATAAAGCGTTCATTTTCTTTATGAACACGGGCATAATGTCCGGTAGCAATAAATTCGCATCCGAGCGCATCGGCTTTATTTAACAGTAGTCCCCATTTAATATATGTATTGCATAATACACAAGGGTTGGGAGTATGTCCCGAAAGATATTCACCGATAAAATCGCTGACAATTACCTTTTCAAATTCTTCACGCACATCCAGTACAAAGTGTTTAAATCCCATGCGTACAGCAACCTGGCGGGCATCGTTGATAGAATCGAGACTACAGCACCCCGTTTCTTTGTGTTTGCTACCTGATGAAGAATAATCCCATGTTTTCAGTGTGAAGCCAATCACTTCGAATCCCTGCTCATGAAGCATCAATGCCGCAACAGAACTGTCGACACCGCCGCTCATTGCCACCAGCACCCTTGATTTTCGTGACACTTTGAAAGTTTATTTCTGATTTTTTTCGGGAGTTTTCAAGGATAAGGTATCAAGTAAAACTCCATCTTTATATGTTTCTTTGAATATACCTGTTCCCTCTTCGCTGAACTGCATCCATATTCCGTCTTTCAGACTTCTTTTATAAACACCGGAATAAAAAACCTGGCCGTTGGGATAATAATATTTAAAAAGTCCATCCATTTTATTTTTCACATACTTGCCGGCAAGTTTTATTTTTCCATCACTGTAATATTGTTTCCACTGACCGTTCAGGGAATCATTCACCCAGGTTTTTTCTTCGCTCAGAACACCATCGCTGAAATATATTTTCCACACACCAACCCATAGCCCATTATCATAATGCTCTTCGGCAATAATAGTATCATTGCTTCCATAATATATCCACAGGCTGTCTTTTTTCTTATCATAATAAAAACCTTCTGCTTCCACTTTGCCTGTCATGTAATACAGTATGGCGGAACAAAATTTTCCGTTTTGCGAAAATTCCGATTTTGCTTTTATTTTGCCGGAGCCATAATAATAAATAAAAGAACCCGCAGGCAGATCATCTTTAAAATGTCCTTCATATTTGAGTGTGTCATTTACATACTTCTTCCAGTATCCCTGCTTCTTTCCATTAGCATCAACTATATTTATTGTATCGGAATTTACAGTGGTTTGTGAAAAAAGCAAGACAGGGAAAATAAAAAGAAAAACTAATATTCCGGTTGACGTTCTCATATGCTCGCACAAATTTATTTAATAACTGAATTCGATATCAAATTATTATCTAAAAAAAATAACTTTCATAACAAAAAATCAGAAAATGCTTTTAAATCTGTAAAATGCATAGAAACAATTTCATGATTTTGAATTGCTATTTCGGGCACTTCATTAATCAATACATTAATCATACCAAGCCTGTGGCCGAATTCCATATCACTATGGGAATCGCCGGCCATAACTGATTTTTTAAAATCAATGGAGGGAAAGTCTTTTTTTGCCATCAAAGCCAATCCAATGTTGGGTTTCCTAGTAAGATGATTGCTTTCTTTCAAAAAGGGAGAGTAATAAACAGCATCAATCCTGCCCCCTTTTGATTCAATTACTGAAATCATATTCGCATGAATTTTCAGAAGATCCGGCTCTGTCATATATCCTTTTCCAATCCCCTGCTGATTGGTAACAACAATGATTTTTCCAAAAACAGAAGAAAATATTTTCATCGATTCCAATGCTCCGTCTTGAAATTCAAACTGATTCCATTCAAGGACGTAATCATTAACAATTCTTTTATTGATTACACCATCCCTGTCAAGAAACAAGGTCCAACTCTTGTCAATATTTTCAGATAAGTTCGTACTGCGCTTTTTCATAATCTTCAGGAATACCGATATCAAGAAAATAAGCATTGGATGGAAATCCGCTGATTTTTAGTTTAAGATAAAATTTTTCAAGGCAATCTTTTTCAAGAGAAAATTTTTCGGGAAGATTCAGCGAATAAAAAAAATCATTCCTGAAAATATATACGCCGCCATTTATATAACCCGGGCCTGACAGCGTATCTTTTTCGGAAAAGAAAATCACTCTTTGATAATCGTCAATTCCAACACTTCCGTACCTTATCACATCATCAATATGCCTGAGAGCAATAGAAAGGCGGGCAATGTTTTTTTTATGCCTCATATAAAACTGCGCTATGTCTACCTTAAATATAGTATCGGCATTTACCACCAGAACATTGTGTGACCGTGTTAATTTCATGGCTTTCCTGATTCCACCTCCGGTTCCCAAAGGAGTGTCTTCTATAGAATATAGTATTTTAAGGTTTTTGTAGCTGTTGCCAAAATGTTTAGTGAAAACTTCATGCTTATAACCGATGGAGAAAATGATATTTTTAATACCTGAAGCGATAAGATAATCGAGCACATGTTCTACAAATGGCCTGCCTGACACAGGAGCCATGGGTTTCGGAACATCATTCACTACTTTCTGCAAACGGGTTCCCAGGCCGCCGGCAAGAAGTATTGCTTCTTTTATCATTTTGGAAAGATAGTTTTTTCAACTATTTCACAGATAATATGTCCTATCAGTATATGAGATTCCTGAATCCGAGGAGTATCTATAGAAGGAATATTTATCAGGTAGCAGCAATGTTCTTTCATCCTGCCTCCTGTTTCTCCTGTAAAGCCAATGGTAATCATTCCCATATCAGTTGCTGCCTTCAGGGCATTGATAATATTTGCCGAATTCCCCGAAGTGGAAATGCCAACCAGTATGTCGCCTTTTTTACCCTGAGCTTTTACAGCACGTTCGTAAACTTTTTCAAATGAATAGTCATTAGCGACAGCCGTTAAGAAACTTGTGTTTACATGCAAAGCTTCGGCAGGCAGGGGATCACGGTCATAATAAAAACGTCCGGATAGTTCTGCTGCGAGATGCTGTGCATCGGCTGCGCTGCCGCCATTGCCACAAAACAAAACCTTGTTTCCTTTTTTCAATGCCTTGCAAATTTCTTCGGCCGATTTGCCGATGGTATCAAGCAAAACAGCATCTCCCAATATTTTTTCTTTTAAGGCTATGGAGTCTTTAATGGCTTTATTGATCATAACAGTACATCTTGAAATTACAGGCTAAATTAATAAAATGTAATAAAGAATTACCATTTTATTCCATCTTTTTTTCAGACAAATATGGGTCTAACGAGTAACAGAAATAAGCTTTGTAAAACACTCTGCCCCATCTATCATCAACAAATATAAGCAGGGATAAAAACAGGAAACATCTATTGATAAAGTATGATTACATAAATTATCACCTAACATTTTTCTGTAAATCATTTTCCCTTGCATGTCAATTATCTTCATTTCAGATCCAGATGGAATTTTGTTAAAATATATATTTAAATCAGTTGAAGCTGGTTGAGGATATACAATAAAATCATTATTAAAATTCATTTCCGGTAAAGAAGTTGTGTCATCAGGAACAAGTGATGTACGAGCCGACTGATATACGTTCTTGCTATATTTATCCTGGATAAAAACTATTGCAAACATACTGTCGGGTTTTAAAATAGTATCGCTGGGATATGTATAATAAAATTGGTTTTGCTGTGAAATCACTGGCTTTCCAATGCTATAGCCATAGGCATCAGGGAACATTTTACGCATAACTGCCGGAAAATATGTTTCATCGTTTACACCCGGCGGATCAGTATACTTTTTGTTTTCCACCAGTACAATATTCACATTAAGGTTGCCTGAAATGAAGTCAGCAAGGGCTGTAGTAGTTGTCTCAATAATAATTAAAGAATCGTTGTAAGTAGCATTCAGTTGAATCTGAAATAAGCCAGGAACAGCCGCAAGTGAATCAATATCATGCTGATTTTTAACTTTTGTTTTTCCATCGCCAAAAATTGCAGGGAATGAAGATATATCATAAAAAGCCGCCCTGTCATCATTTTCTAACGGGTTGAATAAATACATCTCATCATTTAATCCATGGTACCTGATCTGTGCAACATTATTTTCGTTACTGTCAAGAAGAGGATTCAGCCATACGTTATCCTGCGCGCATCCCGTACAATTAGCGCTTGTAAAATCCTCGACCAGAATTTTTCTTTGAGTAAAATAAGGGACGAAAGAGATAATTTTTGTAAGCGAATCATTAGATGAATTATTATCTATTCCCAACCCATTCACATTACCAAGCCATGCAAAAACAGTATCAATACCGGGATTTGCAACAAAGGGAACAGAATGAAGAAAGGATGCATAATCAAATGGAAGTGCATTAATACCTGAAATTCCAGAAGTGATAATTGTGCTGTCGTTTACCCTGTAATTTGCATCAAATGATTTTACTGTATCGGCCCCGATATTTCTAAAAGTACCGGAAACAAAGGTGCTACCAGACAATGAATACGTGTCGTTATCAATACTTTTGAAAAATATATCGCGGGGCGCCGGTTCATATATCAGCACATTGTCTATGGCACAACCGTACGCTTCATAACCTGAAAAATATGAGTAATCATTATACTTGAATGTAAACAAAACTGCTGGATTTCCGGCATACTCCGAAAGGTTAATTTCTAATGATTTCCAGAAATATTTCAATCCGGATAGTGAATCTACAACCTGCCAGGTTTCACCGCTGTCGGTAGAAATTTCAATAGTGGCTTTTTCAGAATTAAATTCAGCTCCAAATCCCCAATTTTTTTCTCCTTCAAAATAAACATCAAAATTCATAAAGACCGTGTTGAAGGAGCTAAAATCAAGATAAGGTGTTATCAGGTAATCGTTTTTTTTATTGCACTGGCATGAATTATCATTGGTGGCAAGGAAATGCGTATGCGATGGAATCCTGAAATACTGACTTGACAAAGATAAAGAATCGCCGTAATTCCATCCCCCATCATTTGAAAGTGTAAATTGTGTCCAGCCTGAAGGAAAGGAGCCATCTTCAAAATCTTCATCAAGAAGTATTGTCTGGGAATTTGAATCCCAACAAACAAAACAACAAAGCAAAATCGGTAAACGCCATTTTATTATATGTATCCAATGAATCATCATTGTAAAAGTAACTAAAAAACAAACATCACATATCTATAAATCTAAATAGATATTTATACCCAATATTTAATTTAAAAAATAAATTTTGATATACTTTTTATCAGAATAAAAACGTTTTTATTATGCAACACAAAACACAAACACAATGAAAGCAAGAAATGTATTTTTTTTTACTCCCCTCTTTCTTTTTTTCATGACTACAATTGCTTCTTATGCAGGCAATACCATTCTTTTAAAAGATGCTGAAAGTGCAAAACAGGTGGAACTTGTAATACGGGGCATTAGCAAAGATGCAGGGAAGCATGCCACCGGAACACATTTTGGCGAATGTATAGAGTTTGATGTTATAAACCTTACTAACTCGGTTTTGGAAATCAAAGTTGAATTGGGCAGGAAACTTATCTGTGATTATGATTCAATACAAAACATGATGCTCACACGCGAATTAATTTTCACCCTGAATGCAAGGGAAAAAGCAAAATACAGAACATATGCAATGTGCATTGAACAACAAGATGCTTCCCCAAATGCCAAATCAACTTTTCATTTGGGTGAAATGGCAGAAACAAATTTGCTTGAACTTGCAAAAACACTTGACAAAAATAATTACCAGAATTCATGCGGTCAAAGCGCAGTCTGGACAATCATTAATAATAGCGACACTTCAAGCATATGGGGTACAAATGCCGAAGAAAAAAAATTCCTTCGCAAATATGTATCTTCATTAAGAGGGGATAATATCAAAAAAATCGATAACACACCTGAACAAACCATTTTCATTGAAAGCAAGGAATTCAACATTTCAGGAAGCATCGAATGGAACATGAAGAAAAAGGGTGCTGCTTCTCTTATTGTGTATGATGAACAAGGCAATTATATCACATCCATATTTAAAGACAAAAAATTTGAGACAGGACAACAAACATACAATTTCCAGCTGGTAAGTTGTCTTCTTAAACCAGACACAAAATATCTTGTAAGGTTAAAAGTTAATAATCTTACCCAGAAGGAACTTGTATTAAATACCGAATAGGATTAGATAGTCCAGGATGCAAGCCCTGATAAAGTAAAATCATAGCGTTTGGCCTGCCCACCATATTTTTTCAGTGCATCAATCACTTTGTAGCGTGTATTTCCCGGGCAGTAGAAGAAAATAAATCCACCGCCGCCAGCACCTGAAATTTTTCCACCGGTAGCGCCGTTTTTAATTGCAGTATTATAAATATCGTCAATGAGTTTGTTAGAAACACCCTGAGCCAGCTGTTTTTTATACTTCCATCCAAAATCGAGGATCTTCCCTATTTCATCAACATTGCCTTTCAGCAAACACTCTTTCATCATCACAGCTTGTTCTTTCAGTTTGTGCATTGCATCAACAGATTTTTTATTTTTTGCACGCACATTTTTTTGCTGGGTTTCAATAATTGATGAAGACAACCTGCTTGTTGCGGTATAATATAAAACCAGATTGTTCGATAATTCGGAAAGGATTTTGTCTTTTATTCTTAAAGGATTAACTATTACTTTATCGCCTGTAAAAAATTCCATAAAATTCACACCGCCGAAAGTCGCAGAATACTGATCCTGCTTCCCTCCTGCCATTCCCAGATCAATACGTTCAATTTCATATGCCAGGTGAGCAATGTCGTATTCACCCATAGGAAGTTTCAACCATTCGGTGAATGCACCCAGTATGGCAACCATTAAAGTTGAAGAGGTACCCAGTCCTGAACCGGCAGGCGCATCAACGAATGTAGAGAGGTCGAAAGATAACGGCTTCTTGGAAAAATCTTTTACAATGCGGTTATACGCGCCTTTGTGCAGATCAAGCTTGCCGTCAATCTTAAGTTCTGAAGAAGAATTTAAAATATATTCTTCATTTTTATCGATTGCTTTAAAAATTATTTTTCCGTCAGTTCTTGGCTTGATGGTAGCATATGCATACATACTGATGGTTGCATTAAGGATAGCGCCTCCGAAAATATCGGAATAAGGCGCAACATCAGTGCCTCCGCCTGCCAGGCCAAGGCGTAATGGAGCTTTACTGCGTATCAGCATAAAAAATGATTTTGTTTTTCAAAGATACACATTATATAAATTCCAAGTCCAAAATCTCAAATTCCAAATCCAAAACGGCATAATTTGTTTTAAGAAAAATGCAGCTTATTTGGAAAGCTCTTCTATGGCCTCCACCATTCTTTCCCATGAATATTTTTTCTTTTCAATTGCGGCATTTGCTGAAAATTCTTCTTCCTTATTTTCAGTAAAGAATTTTATGACAGAATCAGAAATTGCAGCAGTTTCAGGTTTTACAACATAACCCACTTTTCCATTGGGAACAATTTCAGCAAGGCCGCCAACTTCGGTAACAATCATAGGTCTGCTGAAATGATAGGCAATTTGAGTGACCCCGCTCTGCGTGGCATTTTTATAGGGTTGCACAATAATATCAGCTGCTGAAAAATATTCAGCAACCTTTTCATCGGGAATAAAATCAGTATGCAGGATTACTTCATTTTCAATTTTATTTTTTCCGATAAGTTCATGATAGGGTTTTGGATCGGTATAAAACTCCCCTGCAACAAGTAATCTTATTTTATTATCGCTTTTCAGGATAGCTGGCATTGCATTGAGTAAAAGGTCAAGTCCCTTGTAATCCCTGATGAAGCCAAAGAACAGAATATATTTCAACGAAGCATTCAGCCCAAGTTTATGTTTGGCGGTTTCTTTGGGAACAGTTTCACCGAAATTATCATATAATGGATGAGGACAAAATAATTTAGGTTTATTCTTATCGAATAATTCAATATCATCAAGAACCGATTTTGACATTACTACGAAACCATCAACCGCTTTCACAAAATATTTTGCCAGTTTTTTATCCCCAATTCTTTTCTCATGAGGAATGATATTATCGATTATTGAAATGATTTTTGAATGCTTGTTTTTTTTAATAATTCTTGCAATTTTCCCGAAACATGGCCCCATAAAAGGCATCCAGAATTTAATGACAACAATTTCCGGATTTGTTTTACTGATCATTCTTCCCACTTTAATCCAGTTGAAAGGATTTACAGAATTGACACAAACTTTAATATTGATATCTTTTGGTGCAGTACTATCAGAGTATTGTGTTTTCCCAGGGAAAAGGAAAGATGGATATTGCAAAGTAAAAGTATAGATTGTAACTTCATAACCCATCCGGATAAATTCCAGTGCAAGACGTTCGTTGTATGTTGCAAGCCCGCCGCGAAACGGATGTGCTGATCCGATAATGGCTATTTTATGTTTCGCGTTCAAAGGCAAAATAAGTTATAATTAAGAAATTTTGTATGATTTAAACAGATAATAGCAAATAGAAAAGAGAAAAGAGAAAATATCTGTCTTCATTATTAATTACGTTTTGCAAAGTTCTTTTTCGGATTTTATAATTCTTGCAGCAAATTCCAAAAGATGTTCATTCATTTTTTCTGTAATACTATTTCTGATCCCTTCCAATTATTTTTCCAATTTTCTATTTAATATTTTCAGTCATCAATTTTCTATAATAGTTTTTCAGTAATAATATTTATTTATTCATGTCGGTCAGCACTTGTGCCTGACGCATATATTTTAAAGAGTCGAGATACAGTGTGTCGGCTTTTATATCAAGTGCAAACAATCCTCCGAGTGAAAGATTTATTTTATGATTTTTTATTTCCCAGTTTCCTTCGTATTCATCCCGTCCGTCGTATCCGCTGTATTTTCCGTTGTCCTCAAACAGGATGGTTTCACCCCTTACCGATTCGAATGAGGTCCATGTACCCACGATCTGTTTCTTAAATACCTCATCGGCATTTTTATTGCTGTCAGAAATATCTTTCACTTCGGCTGCGGGAGCTTTGTTCCCGCTGTTGTTATTTCCGGAGCATGCGATGAAAAGAACTGCACCTGCAAACAAAATAAAAAAATAAATTCTAATTTTCATAAATAGGGTATTAAAGGCTGATTTTTTTTTCGATAAGATAATTATTTCTGTCGGAAGAGTTTCTTGAAATCATTTCAGCTATAAAACCTGTAAGGAACATCTGAGCTCCAATGATCATGCATAGCAGGCCAAGGTAAAACAAAGGTCGTTCGGTCATTTTATAAGTTTCAAGGGCAATTTTAGCATACGCCAGATATGCTGCAATAACAAAACCGGCAAAGAACAGCAAAGTTCCCCACAGGCCAAAGAAATGCATGGGACGCTTTCCAAATCTTCCAACAAATGAAATAGAAATCAGATCAAGGAAACCGTTAATAAACCTGCTCATTCCGAATTTTGTTTTCCCATACTTGCGTTTACGGTGCTGAACAACTTTTTCACCAATTTTAGTAAAACCTGCCCACCTGGCAATTATAGGAATGTAACGATGCATTTCGCCATACACTTCAATGCATTTTGTCACATCACTTCTGTATGCTTTGAGTCCGCAATTAAAATCATGAAGTTTTATTTTACTCATTCTGCGGGCAGCCCAGTTAAAAATTTTGGTAGGAATAGTTTTGGTTATCGGATCGTAGCGTTTTTTCTTCCAGCCAGAAATCAGGTGATATCCGCCATCTTTAATCATTTTATACAGTTCTGGAATTTCATCAGGTGAATCCTGCATATCGGCATCCATCGTAATAACAACATCGCCCTGTGCTTCCTGAAAACCGCAGTTCAATGCTGCGGATTTGCCGTAATTCCTGCGAAATTTAATTCCTTTTACAGAAACATTTTCAGAGTTGAGTCCTTCTATTACTTTCCATGAAGTATCGGTACTTCCATCATCAATAAAAATAATTTCATAAGAAAAATTATTTTCTTTTATCACTTTCACAAGCCAGTCGGTAAGCTCGCGCAACGATTCATCTTCATTTAATAATGGAATTACAACAGAGATGTCCATGGATTTTTATCTGAAATTTGTTTCGAATGATTTATCAGTCTTGCATGTAAATATTGAAATTATAAGCGATGCAATAAAAGAATAAAAGGTGTAATAAATTAAACTCATGATGCCCATCCATAATGGTGTCATGAATTTTTGCTGCATTGTCAT
>JAZDMF010000223.1:0-14833 GCA_043801235.1 Bacteroidota bacterium
ACGGAGGGCTTTTTTGTTTGGGAATGATAATTATCTTTAATTTTGGAACCTTAATCAATATTAAAAATATTATGGATATGGGAAAAATTAAAGTTGCAATCAATGGTTTCGGAAGAATAGGAAGAATTACCTACAGGCAGATTCTGAAGAACAGCGATATTGAAGTAGTGGCAATAAACGACCTGACCGACAGCAAAACTCTTGCTCATTTGCTGAAATATGATTCCATTCATGGAAAATTTCAGGGTGAAGTAAGTGCAGAAAACGGATTTATTATTGTTAACGGAAATAAGATCAGAATTTTTGCAGAAAAAGATCCTGCGAATCTTCCATGGAAAGATCTGGGAATTCAGACAGTAATTGAATCAACAGGGGTGTTCCGCACACGTGATAAATTAAGCAAACATATTACTGCCGGTGCAAAGAAAGTTATTCTTTCAGTTCCTGCCGACACCAGGGAAGATGTGGATATTACAGTGGTTATTGGAGTAAACGATGACAAGATAAATCCGGAACACCGGCTTATTTCCAATGCTTCATGTACAACAAACTGCCTTGCCCCGGTAGTAAAAGTACTTCACGAAAACTTCGGAATCGTACGCGGACTGATGAATACCATCCACTCTTACACTAACGATCAGGTAATCCTTGACTTTCCGCATAAAGACCTGAGGCGTGCACGCGCTGCATGTATGTCGATCATACCCACAAAAACAGGTGCTGCCAAAGCTGTCGGACTTGTAATTCCTGAACTTGATAAAAAACTTGATGGCTTTTCAATGCGTGTTCCAACTCCTGATGGCTCAGTTGTGGACCTTACATGTGAACTTTCAAAAAGAGTTACGAAAGAAGAAATTAATGATGCAATGAAAAAAGCATCCCAGGGTACATTAAAGGGCATTCTGGAATACTGTACAGATCCTATAGTAAGCACTGATGTTATCGGCAACACACACAGTTCCGTTTTTGATGCCCAGTTAACACAGGTTCTCGACGGTGATTTTGTAAAAGTTGTTTCCTGGTATGATAATGAGCTTGGATATAGCTGCAGACTCGTTGACCTTGTGAAGAAAATAAGTTAAAACCCAAAGTCAAGTCCCAAACTCCAAGCCCCAAGTTTTCTTTGAATCTGGAGCTTGAAATTTTGGATTTTATCTCGTGGTGGTATGATTTTTGGAGAATATTTCTTAACCAGAAATCAAAAATCATGAAAAAAATATACATTTTATCCGCAGCAGCACTTTTATCAGGTTTTTCATTAAAAACTTCAGCGCAGTGCAATCCTTCAATACCTTCACAGGCAATAGCAGTAACAGTTTCCGACACTTTTTTTATCGGTGATGAAAAAATTTGGGGCTGCCCGGGTTCAGTAATTATTGATAATGGCAGCGCAGATACGGCCTTTCTGGAAACAAATTGTACGTATACTTCGAACGGGGGTGATGTGGTGATATTTGCAAAATCAGGTTGTGTTATTAACTGCTATGGCGATGGTGAAATAATTTATAAGGAACCCGGAGTAACAGTCAATGATATATCTATGGGCGCTACCATAAATAACTGTTCTTCCATTTTATTTAATTATGCAAATGCACCTGCTTCAGGATGCGCTATGAGCGCTGATGCACAAATTTCAACGGTTGTTGTTACAGCATTGCCTAATCCTGTAAGCAAATCACTTACTTTTTCATTGAAAGGAATTGATTTCAGCAAAGTTATTATTGAAATATTTGAACTCACCGGACAGCCTGTAATGACGATAAAGCCTGACAATGCCCAATACACTATTGATGTGTCTGCCTTTAAGGAAGGAATATATTTTTATAAAGTAATCAGTAAAGAAAAAATTGTGAAATCCGAAAAATTTGTTGTGCTCAAAAAATAAACTCATTCATACCTGGGATGCCATGACCAGTATAGTGCTCTCCGGCGCCTGCGGCGCCGGATTTTTTTTGTTTATTTTTTTTTTATAATCATCAGACTTCGACAGGTTCGGTCTGACCGTGTGTAGTGTCACACAGAGTTTATCGAAGTGTGACACTTTACTACAGTTAAAAAAATATAGGATATAATAAGAGTTTTTTAAAAGGAAAAATTCATGAAAAATATTTCAATTCAAGTTTTTCTCCATCCCATACAGCATAGGAATTATTCTTTATCCAATCACCGAGGTTAATATAACGGGTATTGTCAATAGGTATATCAAGAGGCAGGTGGCGATGCCCGAAGATGTAATAATCAAAATGATTTTTTTCTTCCGATTTTTTTATGAATTGAATAAGGCGTTCTTTTTCTTCACCGAGGAAAGCTTCATCAGTAAGACCGTTAGCAATGCGGCTTTTTCTTGAAAAATATTTTGCGAGCCATATCCCGAAATTCGGGTGGAGCCTTGCAAACAGCCATTGACAGAACCTGTTCGAAAAGACTTTTTTAATGAATTTATAGCCCTTGTCCTTCGGGCCTATTCCATCGCCATGAGCGATGTAGAATTTTTTCCCACAGATTTCAGGAGTAATATGCTTTTTATAAACAGGAATATTAAGTTCTTTCGGTAAATAACCGAACATCCACATGTCGTGATTACCTGTGAAATAATAAATTTTTATTCCTGCATCACTTAATTCAGCAAGTTTACCCAGCAGGCGCACGTATCCTCTGGGTACAACGGTTTTGTATTCGAACCAGAAATCAAAAATATCACCCAGGAGATAAAGTTCTTTCGCATCAGCTTTAATCGAATCCAGCCATTTCACAAATAGCTTCTCTCTTTCGAGGCTGGAATAATAATCGGGAACGCCCAAATGGCAATCGGAAGCAAAGTATATTTTATTTTTTCTGATATTATCCATTTACCTGATATTTCTTAAAGCCTTAAAGGGGTCGGCTTTTTCAAGACTTAACTTGAAACGAATATTTTCCCAGTAAGTTACACCATTCAGTTTGTTTGCTTCTTGAATGTCATCCGATATGGCAACAGGAAAATAGATTTCAAATATATTATTAATTATTGACAGTACTATTCCGGCATCATAAGCAATAACTTTTGAAACTGATGATGAGCCCGCTCCTTCATATGTTCCAATATCGGCATACAACCGTATAGGGACTTTCCCGGGGATGGAAGCCTTGAAGTTCATTGCGGTAAGCCACTTCCATGTTTGTCCTAATGGTGTGTATATTTTAAACCCTCCGCCGGTTTCTGAAAACTGCCGGCTGAAAACAGAAGCCGCATCAGTCCTTCCGAAATAATAACGGTCAAAAAGATAATCATTGAATCCGCTTTCTCCGCTCAAACGGAACCTGAAATCCTGTTGTACGGGCGGTTCGCTGTATAAAAAAGCTCCGGCAAAAAAACGAATGTCAAAACCTTTGCGCGGTTTGTTATAGCTTATCCTGTATCCGGCTTCGATACTTGACTTGACAAACTTTTCACCTTGCTCAGCTTTTATCAGCATGTTGTACGGATTGATTTTTCTTTTCTTGGCCATGGAGAAAGATATTTCATTCACATAATATCGTGTAATAGTTTTTACAGCTGAACCGTTTTCAGGCGGATAAATTAATTCGTCTTTTTTAATATTCACATTTCTGAATCTGATTTCTTTGCTTAAAGATGAATTAAAATCATGATTGTATAGTTTAATAATAATTTCAGGAGCCATTCTTGAATAATTCAAAGAAAGGGAATCGAAGGAATATGAAAATTTTGACGCATTAACGCCAGCATTGATATACTGAACAAATCTTGATTCAGGCAGAATGAAAAAAGCTGTTTTTACAATTCCGTTCAGGGTGTTATTTTTTATTCCGTACATGGGAAGTAAGAAATAACTGAATTTTTTTTGCGGTATGGGATTGTTATAAACCGCCAGTCCGGGCATAAAACCGTTGTACGCATTATATCCAAACAAAGGAGAGGTGCAAAGCTGGGTATAATCAGGATCGTCAATGCCGGGCAGCATTTGAAGTTTCAGGGGTTTTGACTTCCAGAAAAGGCCATGGTTACGTGCAGAATTATTTTTCAAATTGAATTCAAGCACATCGGTATTTTGATTGATCTGCGCAAAAGTTTTTAAAGAAGGAAGCAGATCGGAAACACTTATTTTTTGTTTCCCTTCGAATCCATGCTGCCAGGTTTCTTTGTTATTTACCTGAAGTGAAAACGGTGCTTTTATCTGCCCCTTGTTTTTAATGACAACAACATCTTTTTTAAAGGAACATATTTTATAATCAAGTTTATTATTGCTGCCAATCATGTCGTTAAAAAACCAATCAAGTTTTTCGCCTGTTGAATTTTCCATGATTTTTTGCAAATCGGCAGGAAAGGGATGCCTGAATTTCCATTCCGAAAAATATAGCTGCATGGCTTTATCGAAGCGGCTTTCGCCAAGATAGTCAAATAAATATTTGAACATCACAGCGGTCTTTTCATATACTATTCCGCTATAATTCGTCAAGCTGTATTCTTCCGATTCAAGTCCCGCAGGTTGATCAGCATTCAGATGTGCCAGTATCTGGTATAGCAAAGCTCTTTCTGCCAAAGGCAGATTTTTCGAAGTGTGCAGAATTTTTTCAAGTTTACCGAGGAACAATGTGCTTCCGGGATATTTTGTCTGAAGATACCTGAATTCATAAAATGAGTTGATGCCTTCATCCAACCACGGATATTTTCTTTCATTGCTTCCAAGCATTCCGTAAAACCAGTTATGCCCCACCTCATGCATGATCACCATTTCCAATAACAATGAATCGCTGCCTGAACTTATAACTGTGATGTTTGGATATTCCATGCCTCCTCCGGCGGAAAGCGCACCCTGTATAGCTGTAGCGTTGTCATAAGGATATTCTCCTATCCATTTTGAATAATAAAAAACGGCATCGTTCACGTATTTTATCGCATGTTTCCACAGATATGCTTCCTCGTTGGTGAACATAACCCAGGTGGTGACCTTACGGTTTGAATAAGGTAACTTAACGACCTCTTTTAAAACATTGTAACGTTTGTCGGCAAACCATGCAAAATCGTGCACATTATCCTGGTGATAATGTAAAGTTTTTGTTTGCTCCGCTGAAGCAGGAAATGCTGAATTTTTTGTATCGAAATATTTTGACTGGCTTGTTTGCCATGCCTTTTCTTCCAGCCATTCAATTTCATCATCACATCCTGAAAGATCGCCTGTCGCGCCCACAACATAATTTGAGGGAAGTGTGATGTAAACATCAAATGAACCGAACTCTGAATAAAATTCTCCCTGGTCAATATAGGGAAAGGCATTCCATCCGTTCGCATCGTAAACAGCGGGTTTCGGGAACCATTGTGAAACCTGGTACGATTGACCTTCATGACCAAAACGGGAAATACGCGAATCAGGAATTTTAATATGAAAGGGAGTTGTTATAGTTATGGAATCGCCCGGCATCAGGGGTTCCTGAAGTACCAACCCGCAAACGTCGATATTTGCCGAATCGTATTCCCACTTTACTGTTTTATCATTGACTTTGAAATCAAGTTTGTCAATATATCCTTTCAGTGAATCATTTGAAAAATAAAAAAAAGTTTTACCTTCCTGAAGCAACTGTTTTGAAAGGGCAGTAGAGTTATCCTTATATGCATTCGGCCAGATGTGCATCCAGATTTCATTCAGGTTGTCTGACGAATTGTTCACGTAAACAATAGTGTCTGTACCTGTCAGTTCATGTTTAACATCATCCAGTTTTACATGAATTGTATATTTTACTTTTTGCTGAAAATATTCCTGTGAGTTACCGGGAAACGGCAGTATAAATAGTAACAAAAAGAAAAAATATTTTTTTGAAGACATGTTTCTTTCAACGGATTTTTCGGGAAAATATTTTTTTTAAATCAAACCTTTCCATGTGAAATGTTTTTCAAAGACGGAAGGTATTTCAGGCTCTGCTTCAAAGATTCCATAAACCGCAGAACCACTTCCTGTCATGGATGCATATACCGCACCGGATTTGTAAAGCCGATCTTTAATTTTAATTATTTCCGGAAATTCTTTTGATACAGGAACTTCAAAATCATTTACCGCCAAATTTCCCCATTCTTTAATATTTTTTAAGGAAATTTCTTTCAATGAATATTTGGAAAGAGCCGGTTTAATTAATGAATAAGCTTTTGCGGTGGATATTTCAAAATTTGGTTTTACAATTAGAATATGGTAGCCTTTCAGGTTCAGTGAAATATTTTCAGTGATATCGCCACGTCCGTGCGCAAAAGCAGGAATATTATTCATAAAAAAAGAGCAGTCGCTTCCAAGTAAAGAGGCAAAATGAAATAGTTTTTCTTTAGAAATGTTTAAAGAAAACATTTTATTTATCAGGAATAACATGTGTGCAGCATCCGATGATCCTCCGCCAAGTCCGGCGCCTGCAGGAATTGCCTTGTGAAGAAAAATATTTACGGGAGGGATATTGTAATTTTCAGCAATCAGATTGTATGCCTTAATGCACAAATTATCATTGGTATTTCCTTTAATTTTAATTCCGGAAAATTTAATGGAAAGTTTTTTGCTTTCAACAATTTCAAACGCATCGCATAATCCTACAGGATAAAAAACAGTTTCAATATTATGAAAACCATCCTTGCGCTTTTCAACAACATTAAGCCCTATGTTTATTTTGCAGTTGGGGAAACAGATCATGTTTTTAACTTCAATTGAATGAGTAAAAAATAGTGATTTCATGGAAATGTATAAAATATTAAAATGTGAAGCTGGCTTTACGCCTGATCATTTCAGTTAAAAAGGATTAAGAAACCAGATGCCAGAATACCCCCAGCGCGACCCTTCCAGGTCCTTCGGACTCTGGAAGGTCTTGCCAACTGTTAACTGAAAACTGAACAACCGATTGTTTTTTTTAATATTTTTGTATTAATACAAATTCGTTATCATGGCCCTGATTAATTCTGTAATGTCGTGGCTAATGCGCAAGAGGATACACCAGATTGAGTTGTTCCAGAAGTATCCTTTTGATGTGCAGGCCGAATGGCTGAGAAAGCTGCTTATCAGCGCCAGCGATACCGAATATGGCCTTAAATATAAATTCACTGATATAAATAATGCCGAGCAGTTCAGGCAACGGGTCCCCGTAGTTGATTACGAAACCATTCAAAATGATATAATGCGCCTTAGACGTGGCAGGCAAAATATTTTCTGGCCTACAGATATCAAATGGTTTGCAAAATCATCAGGTACAACATGCGGTAAAAGTAAATTTATTCCTGTAAGCACCGAATCTCTCGAGGAGTGTCATTACAACGGTGGCAAGGACATGCTCTCTATTTATTGCAACAACAATCCTGATACATTGATGTTTGATGGAAAAGGCCTGACAATGGGCGGAAGCCACCAGATTTCCGAATTTGATAATGAAACATATTATGGCGATGTTTCTGCAATTTTAATCCAGAATCTTCCGTGGTGGGCCGAGTTCCTGAGAACACCCGCACTTTCTATAGCGCTGATGGATGAATGGGAAAGCAAAATTGAAAAAATGGCAGAAGTCACTATGAAAGAAGATGTGACCAATATTTCAGGAGTTCCTTCATGGGCATTGGTCTTGTTGAAACGGATACTCGAGAAAACCGGAAAGCAAAATATTCTTGAAGTATGGCCCAACTTTGAGCTGTTCATACATGGGGGTGTCAGTTTCACACCATACAGGGAGCAATTTAAAATGCTCTTTCCTTCCGATAAAATGAATTACCTCGAAACATACAATGCTTCGGAAGGTTTTTTTGGAATACAGGATCGCATGCATGCCGACGATATGCTGCTGATGCTCGATTACGGAATATATTATGAGTTCATTCCAGCCGAAGATTTTGATTCCGATAATCCGCGAACTTTGCTGCTCGACCAGGTCGAACTGAATAAAAACTATGCTATAGTTATTACTACAAACGCCGGATTGTGGCGATACAAAGTAGGCGATACAATTACTTTCACTTCATTAAGCCCTCACAGGATAAAGATTACTGGCAGAACAAAAAATTTCATTAATGCATTCGGCGAAGAACTGATTATTGACAATGCTGAAAAGGCCATGACGATTGCCTGTGAAAAATCGAATGCTTTGATTAAAGATTATACAGCCGGACCTGTATATTTTCATGGAAATGAAAACGGGGCGCATGAATGGCTGGTGGAATTTGAAATTCCTCCAAGAGATATTGAGTATTTTACAGAAGTGCTTGACAATGCCCTGAAATCGCTGAATTCAGATTATGAGGCCAAGCGTTATCAGAACCTGGTACTACGCAGTCCCTTGGTGAGAGAAGTTCCGGAAGGAACATTTTACAACTGGCTGAAATCAAAAGGCAGGCTTGGCGGGCAGCATAAAGTACCGAGGCTGGCGAACGACAGGAAATATATTGAAGAAATATTGGCGCTGTGTGCAAAGTAGAAAAGAAACTCAGTTGGCAGTCTGCAATTATCAGTCGGCAATAGGACTTGCCACTTGTCAATTAGAACAAAATGGAAAACAGTAAAGAGTTCAAAATTTAAGGATCAAAAAAATGTTTGCAAGGGGTTGATTCACCCTCTATCTTTGTTTTAAATATTCATTTTACAAACGTACGAGTTAAAAAATTCAAAGACCAAAGGACAGTTACATAAATTGTAAAACTATTAAAATGAATCCATTCTTTGATTTTCTTCCTGATAAAGATTTCAATATTTACAAGGAGTTCGAAACTATAGTTAAGCATATCCTTGAAAAGCACAATTTCTCTGTTGTTAAAAACGCAATAGGTGACTATGATTTTGATATTAAATACATGGGTAAAGAAGGGATGTGTGAAGTAAAGTTTTATCAAAGTAGATTTACTCCATATGATTCTACTTTATTGGCAGCAAAGCAACTCAAAAATCAGCAGAAAATTGATTATAAAACACTATTATTAATTGTAAATGGTGTATTTCCTGAGTCATACTCTACTGAAATTTTTAATGATTTAGGTGTACAGATTTGGGATATTACTACTTTGTTTTCTTTAGTTATCGACGATCCAAATTTATTATCAAGACTAGAATTTATTCTGGTAAAAGTATATGGATATAGTGTTTACGATTTAAATTACCATAGAAGATCCGTTGTTAGAAAAAATATCATATCCGAATTTTGGAAAAAAGTAGTAAAAGCTCAAAAAATTGATTTAGAAAAACGTGGAGAAAAACTTTCTAAACAAATCAAACTTGTTAAACCAGGTAATAAAGAATTCCATAAATACGAGAATAGTTGTACGGAATTATTAAAATATTTATTTAATAATGATCTTGAATTATTGGAAAAACAGAAAGCTACAGATGATAAACTTAGTAGATATGATTTGATTTGTAGAATTAATTCAATAAATAGATTTTGGCAAGACTTAAGTAAAGATTTTAATTCAAGGTACATTGTTTTTGAGTTTAAAAATTATAAAGAAAAAATTAAACAAGGCCAGATTTATACCACGGAAAAATATTTATTCACAACTGCATTGCGTTCTATTAGTTTTTTAATATCAAGAAGTGGTGCAGATTCAAATGCCATTAAGGCAGCGAAGGGAGCATTAAAAGAATCAGGCAAATTAATCATTTGTCTTGCTGACGATGAACTTAATGAAATGGCTTTAGCAAAGGATAAAGGGGATGAACCAGAGAAAATATTAATGGTAAAAATTGATAAATTTTTAGTTGAGATAAATAGATAAAACTTAATTCAACAAGTATGACTTCATTAATCATTCAATATTATAATATCAAAAAACCAACACCTCATGAAAAAACTAACCCTCATTTTTGCAGTTGTGTTCCTGCTTTGCTTTTCCCTATCCCATGCCCAACCCACCATTCAATGGCAACATTGTTATGGGGGAACAAACAATGATGATGCAAAAGATATTGCTCCCACTAATGATGGAGGTTATATTATGGTAGGAAATACAGGATCAAATGATGGTGATGTCACAGGTATTCATGGCAATATTGATATATGGGTAGTGAAAATCGACAGTATTGGCAGTATCCAATGGCAAAAATGTTATGGTGGTTCTGCTGGTGATTTTGCTAATGCAATCTGTCAAACGTCGGAGGGAGGTTATATTATTGCAGGATTTTCAAGTTCAACAGATGGTGACCATTTATCAATAGGTCATGGTTTGCAGGATTATTGGATATTAAAACTTGACAGTTCGGGTTCGAGTTTGGGCTTAATACAATGGGAAAATTGCTTTGGTGGAACAGAAATAGAGCAAGCAACTGATATTATTCAAACAAGTGATGGTAACTATGTTGTTGCGGGCTATACCTCTTCTTATAACGGTGATGTTACACATAACAATAATCAGTATACTGGATTTTGGATAGTTAAAATACATGCATTAAATTATATTCTATGGGAAAAATTCATCGGTGAAAGTGGTTGGGATCGTGCTAATTCAATACAACAGACAAATGATGGAGGTTTTATCGTTGCTGGCTCAAGTGGCTTAACAGGAAATCATGGCAGTTTGGATTATTGGATAATTAAGTTAGATACAGTGGGCGAAATTCAATGGCAAAAATGTCTTGGGGGTAGTGGTGGTGAAGTAGCTTATTCAATACAGCAAACAAGTGATCAGGGCTATATTGTTGCCGGTACTACTAATTCCAATGACGGTGATGTTACAGGAAATCATGGAGGTACAAATGCTGCGGATTATTGGGTAGTAAAACTTGATAATGTGGGAAATATTCAATGGCAAAAATGTTTGGGAGGAAGCAGTAATGATTATGCTACTTCAATACAACAAACAAGCTATGGGAATTATATTGTTGCAGGTTACACTTCATCTAACGATGGTGATGTGTATGGAAATAATGGGGGGACGGATTTTTGGATAGTTCAGATTGATTGTCTTGGCAATATACAATGGCAAAAATGCATCGGCGGAAGCAGTAATGATGAGGCTCAATCAATCCATCAAACAAGTGATGAGGGATTTGTAATTGCGGGATTTTCCTCCTCAAATGATAGTGATGTGATAGGGAATCATGGCGTGGATGATTATTGGATTGTAAAATTAAATTCAATAAACGTATATAATGTAATATACGGAAAAGTATTTCTTGATGTTGACAACAACTGTAATTTTAATTCTGGTGATTATGCTTTAACAAATATTTATTTAAAAGCTTTACCGGGACCGTATTACTGCGTTTCAGATATTGATGGAAATTTTTCTTTATATACTGATACTGGCAGTTATGTGGTTACCCAAGTAACGAATGGACTACCTTTATTTGAACAAGATTGCCAGCTTTCATATAATGTACCATTTTCACATCAATATGATACAGTGACTGATATAAATTTTGCAAATAAAGCAGATGTCCTTTGCCCAAAATTATGGGTTGATATTGGAACAAATAATTTAATAAGGTGCATGAATTCACAATACTTTGTCCAATATTGTAACAATGGCACGGCATCGGTAGCTAATGCAATGATAAAAATTGATTTTCCAGCCGGAATAACACCGCAATTAAGCTCCCTGCCGTGGTCTGCTGTAAATGGTAGCATATACACTTTTGATATTGGTAATCTTGGGATTGGTCAATGTGGTTCTTTTGCGGTTACCGTAAGCGTCAGTTGTGATAATTATATTGGTGGTACAGAAAAATGTGTAGCTGCAATAATTCTTCCGGATACTGTTTGTGTACAGCCTGATACTGCATGGGACAGAAGACAATTAAGGGTAATTGGAAGTTGTGAGTTATATGGATTTGCAAGATTTGTTATCAGGAATGAGCATGTATTAAATATTACACAAAGCGGCATTTATAAAATATTCGTAAATAACACCCTTGCAGTGCTGGATACTTTTGTCCTCGCTCAAGGCGACAGCGCAGTTTATTATTATCCTGCAAATGGAAATACCATACGATTTGAAATCAATTCAACAAGTTTGGATTATTATCAAAGCAGTGCGGAAGTTACTATTGAAGGTTGTGGAAACACAACTCCTGTTTTAGGAATGGGGGGGCAATTGCCCGAAAATGATTATGCTGATAATTACGAAAAAGATTGTAAAATTGTTCGTTTCTCTCAAGACCCGAATGATAAAATTGTTAAACCGGTTGGTGTTACCCAAATGCATTATATTAATCAATATGATGAACTTGAATATCAGATTAATTTTCAGAATACAGGAAATGATACTGCATTTAATGTTATTCTAACTGATACGATTTCGCCTTTTCTTGATATTACAAGTCTTGTAAGTGGTGCAAGCAGTCATGTTTATACTTTTAATGTTTCCGGAGCGAACATTTCCAAATGGACCTTCAACAATATTTTATTACCCGACAGTAATGTAAATTTGGAAGGAAGTAAAGGTTTTGTAAAATACAAAATTCAGCAACAGCCAAACAACCTGCCCAATACCGTAATAAATAATAATGCGGCAATCTATTTTGATTATAATGATGCGGTAATAACGAATACAACAAGCAATACGGTTTACGATACAACTTTGCTTTGTACCGAACCCATGCCGGTTTCAAACTTTATGTTCATGCAAAACGGATTTGATTTTGCATTTAATTCTACATCAGTAAACGCCGATTATTTCTACTGGTCATTTGGAGATGACAGTATAAGTTTTGAGAATAATCCTTGGCACACATTCCAGAACAATGGTCAATATAATGTTTGCCTTGTTGCGTCAAACAATTGCTTTTGCGATACTTTTTGTCAAACCATTAATGTATTAATAACAGGAATACAAAATGATTTAAACCAATATTTAAAAATTAATCCAAACCCTGCAACAGATAACATAATAATAGAAAGCCCACAGCAAACAGTAATTGAAATTTCAAATATACAAGGTCAAATAATTAAAAGCATTACTGCAAATGAAAATCACACAACTATTAACATTTCTGACTTTGCAAAAGGTATGTATTTTGTGAAAGTAAAAACTGTAAATAGGTTTGCAGTTAAAAAGTTTATTAAGCAATGAAAAAAATATCATTCATAGTATTTGTGTTTTTATTTTCCGCCTTCCACACAGGCGATTTTGTGTTGTTGTCCACAATACCCGGCAGTTATTCCTTTATGACAACTGACAATCTTGGAAATGTTTATACGGTCAGCGGTTGTGAGTTTAAAAAGTTTTCGTCGGATGGCGTTCTGATAAAATCATTCAGCGATAAATCGCATGGTGATATTGCATTTGCCGATGCTTCCGATCCCCTGAAAATATTATTATTTTACCACGATTTCCGCCAGATCATTTTTCTTGACAATACATTAAGCATAAACGGCGATGTTATCGATCTGGATAAGCTGGAACTGCTGCAACCTTTGCTGGCATGCAGCTCGTATGAAAATGGTTTCTGGGTTTATGACCAGCAGGATTTTCAGCTTATTCGGTTTGATAAAAACTTGCAGCGGTCAAACAGTAGTGGAAATATCACACAGCTTACAGGCGTTGACATAAAACCCAATTATCTTATAGAAACAAATAACATGGTTTACCTCAATAACCCTGAAACGGGCATTCTTGTTTTTGATAAATATGGAACCTATTCCAAAACACTTCCTATTAAACAACTTAATTCATTTCAAATTATTGGTGATAACCTGGTGTATGCCTCCGAATTGCAACTTATAGAGTACAATTTCAAAACATTTGTTCAGAAATCATCAACACTGCCTGTGAAAAAAGTTTTGGACTGCGATTTTGCCAATGATAAAATTTTTATCCGCGATTCGTCTGGGATTTCGGTTTATTCTGTAGTGAAGTAATAAACCAAACTCTAAAATCTACTTGGTCAGGTTTCGATTAACTCAACCTGACATTAAAAGTATAAGAAAACAAATACAGTCATGCTGAGTATATCGAAGCCTGGAAATTTTGCTATTAAACTTTGAAACTTGAACAATTGTCATTTCTCAGGACAAAAAAATAAAAATTAATTTCCTCTTGTTTTTATAATTTTTTTACTTTCGTAATGGATTTCAAACACACAAATTATGCATATAGCAGTTGCAGGAAATATCGGTTCGGGCAAAACCACTCTCACCAGCCTTTTATCGAAACATCACGGATGGAAGGCACATTACGAAGATGTTGACACCAACCCCTACCTGAATAATTTTTATGAAGACATGCAGCGCTGGTCGTTCAACCTTCAGGTATATTTCCTGAACAGCCGTTTCCGCCAGGTAGTTGACATTCGCCGCAGCGGAAAAGACGTGATACAGGACCGCACCATTTATGAAGATGCTTACATTTTCGCTCCCAACCTGCATTCCATGGGACTTATGAGCACCCGCGACTTTGAAAATTATTCTTCATTGTTTGAGCTGATGGCTTCATTCCTTCAGTCGCCCGACCTCTTAATTTATTTACGGGCAAGCGTTCCTACTCTTGTAAGGCAAATCCAGAAACGCGGAAGGGATTATGAAAACTCCATACGCCTCGATTACCTTAAGCGCCTTAACGAACGCTATGAAGCATGGATTACAACGTACAACCAGGGAAAATTGCTGATTGTTGACGTGGACAATATTAATTTTTCCGAGAACGCCGAAGATCTTGGATCTATCATTGATAAGGTGAATGCCAATATTCACGGACTTTTTTAGAATAATATCAAAAAGACAGATGTCAAATGTGTAATTCTGAAATCTTAAATAGACTTCCTGCGTAAGTCACACGATTATATTAACAGTTCAAAGTTAATAATATTAGGGAATTATGAAAAAAACACATTTAAAAAACTTCAAACTTGGCGAAAAAAATAAAAGCCATGTTTTGGGAAAATATTAAAAACCG
>JAZDMF010000225.1:0-11009 GCA_043801235.1 Bacteroidota bacterium
AAAAAAATAATTTTACTTTTCCTTGCCTTTTATGCTGTTATTAATTTCTCAAATGCACAATGGCAGCAAGCAAACGGCCCTTATGGAGGATCGGTCAATTGTATGGCAGTAAAGGATACATCTCTATTTGCAGGTACTATGAGGTCTGGAATATATAAATCTGTTGATAATGGCACAAACTGGATACCAGCCAATACGGGTTTGCCGAATAACACATATGTGACAAGTATCTTTATCAATGATACCAGCTTTTTCATTACTGCATTGGGGCAGGGGGTTTTCAGTCAGACGACAGTGGTTCAAGCTGGAATGCAGCTAATAATGGACTGACGAATTTATATGTTAATTGTCTGACCATAATTGGATCAAATATTTTTGCCGGAACGAACGGGGGTGTATTTATATCTGCTGATGGAGGTGCAAGTTGGACAACGGCAAATAATGGATTGACGAATAGTAAGGTAATGAGTTTAATTTTTTATGATTCTAAAATTTTTGCTGGGACCTATGGTGATGGTGTCTTTATATCACCAGATGATGGAATCACATGGACGGCCTCTAATAATGGTTTAATTGCGGCAGGTAAATATACAATTGAACTGGCAATTAAAGATACCTGTATTTTTGCCGGTACATGGTCAGGAATGTTTTTCTCATCGGATGAGGGAGCAAATTGGACACAGATAAATAATGGATTGCCGAGCACTACAGTTGCTGAAGTAGAAGTAAAAGATACAAGTATCTTTGTCGGAGATATAGGAGGGTTATTTGTTTCAAATGATAATGGTGCAAACTGGACATGCATAAATAATGGAGCTGATTTTAGTTTTTCAGCTGTTAGTTCAATTTTGTTTTTAGGAAATAGAATTATTGCCGGTGGGCGCTCAGGCATTAGTTTTTCAACAAACAATGGATTGACCTGGACAAGAATAAATAATGGCTTGATTGGTTGCAATCCAGTTTATTCAATGGAACAGTTTAATACAGATCTTTACGCAGCAATTGACGGGAATGGTTTTTTCATTTCTGCTGATGATGGCGGAAGTTGGTCGCCATCAAATGATGGCATCCAAAACTCTGTACTCAGATGCATGGCGACGAAAGATTCAATTATTTTTATTGGCACGACCGGAGGGGTGTTTTTATCTACTGATTACGGACTAAATTGGGTACCAAAGAATAATGGATTTGCGGTGATAAATATTCTATCTGTTGCTTTAAGTGATTCCTTTGTTTGCGCAGGCACAAGTGATGGCATATTTTTTTCGACTGACAATGGTGATAACTGGGTACAAAAAAATAATGGACTGCAAGCTTCAACCAGGGTTTATTCTATCGAAATAAGCGGATCAAATATTTATATTGGGACAGGACGTGTAGGAAACGTTGGCAGAGGTGTGTGTCTTTCTACCGATTATGGTGCAAATTGGAATTATTTTGAGCTAGGTGATGATGTTTATTCTTCTACTGCTGTAACAGCACTCGCAAAAAGCGGTTCTTTTTTTGTTGTCGGTAAGGATAGTCCATCATTTATGGGGAATAGCACATTGTTTTTTACACAAGATTCAGGACTAACCTGGACGTCTGACAATGGATTACTTAACGAATATATCAGAGATGTTACAATTGATGGATCAAATATTTTTATTGGAACAGAAGGCAAAGGAATATATTTGACATCTAATTACGGTGAAAATTTAATTTCTTTAAATGATGGGCTATCTGATCTGAAAGTATATTCAATAAATGTAAAGGATTCAGTTATTTTTATTGGAACTGAAGGGGATGGAATTTTAAAACGCACATTATCAAGTATACCCCAGGCAAATGGAACCGTTTATAATGACAGAAACGATAATGGATTCAGAGACGTTGGCGAAGAAGGATTAGCCGACATTATAGTCGGTACAGATAGTATGACACATACATGTTTGACCGATTCTTCAGGCAAATACAAATTATACTATTACACTGATACATTTAAGATCAAATTTTTTTCTCAGTTTAATTATGGGTATGTATCTACGGATACTTTGCTCACAATTATTGGTAATGAAAGCAATATGGATTTCGGAATACATTTTAATACTGTGGTTTGGCCCGGCGATGCAAACAACGATACAATAGTTGATAATAATGATTTGCTTTCGGTTGGCTTAAATTACGGAACTTCCGGTATTGCACGAGATAGCATCAGCAATTTATGGATAGGGCAGTCATGTCCTGAATGGACAAGTTTTCAGGCAAATTCTAAAAACATGAAACATGCCGATTGCAATGGTGATGGAATTGTTAATGCTTTTGATACTGTTGCAATAAATCTGAATTATGGATTGACTGTAAGTAAGAAAAAAGAAATATTTGACAATGAAAAGTCAGCGGCTTCATTATCTGTTGTTCCTGCTAATACTATATTTTATGCAGGTGATATAGCAAGCTTCGATGTTATTACCGGAGATATTTCAAATCCCGTGAATGCCTTATATGGTATGGCTTATGATATTCATGTTGATCCCACCTATATTGAGCCTGGCACGCTTAATTTCACGCTTGTTGCGAGCTGGCTTGGCAATCCAGCTGCTGATGCTCTTTCGTTATCAAAAGTATTTGAAAGCGCCGGTAATATTGAAAATGCTGTAATCCGCACTGATCATACTGATCAATCAGGCTATGGAAAAATCGGAGAGTTTGAATTTGTAATTGATCCTGATATTGCATCAATTGACACTTTGCATTTGTCAATATCTTATTATAATGCTGTAGATGCCGCAGGACAGCCGGTTACTTTTAATGTAATTGATACATCAATTATTATTATTCCGCTTACCACTTCCTTAAGTCAATATTCAAACCCAGAGTTTTTGATTTATCCGAATCCCGTTGATGGCGTACTCTATATGACACTTCCGCAGAACTCAGAAATAGAAATTCTGAATATTCAAGGGCAAATTATAAGAAGAATAGCTGCTAATGAAAATCATAAGCCTATTGATGTTTCGGGCTTTTCAAGCGGGATGTATTTTGTGAAGATTATTACAGTTAAAGGAATTGTGGTGAAAAAATTTATTAAAGAATAGTCAATCGGAAGTCAGCAATCGAACTTTTCAACTTGTAAACTGCCTTATCAGCAGGCTGGCCTCTATTCTGCCGGCATACAGCTTGTAGCTTTTAACTTGTCATCTTGTCGGCTTGTAAACTTTTTTTAAAAAATCTTTGCCGGTTCAAAATAAATTTATACTTTTGCAGTCCGTTACAATCCTCTCAAAACAAAACTGGTTTTAATCCATTGGAAATTAGTTTTATAGAAGGTACAAAGAAATAGGCAGAAACGAGCAGAAGGAAAATTGATTTTTTTTTCATCTAACCTATTGGTTTTATGAAATAAACTTGTACCTTTGCACTCCCAAAAATAGGGTTAATTTTTTTAGTAAGGTTTTATTAAACATTATGATATGCCTACAATACAACAGTTAGTTCGCAAAGGACGCAGCAAAATCAAGTACAAGAGCAAATCACCTGCCCTCGATTCTTGTCCCCAGAAGCGTGGCGTTTGTGTTAGGGTTTACACAACCACTCCCAAAAAGCCCAACTCGGCCATGCGGAAAGTGGCAAGGGTGCGTATGACCAACGCCAAAGAGGTGAATGCATACATTCCCGGCGAAGGCCATAACCTGCAGGAGCACTCCATAGTGATGGTCCGCGGTGGCCGTGTGAAAGATCTCCCGGGTGTAAGATATCACGTGATCCGTGGCGCTCTTGACACATCCGGTGTGGAAGGCCGCAACCAGCGCCGTTCAAAATACGGAACCAAGCGTCCGAAACAAAAACCTGCTGCAAAATAATTCACTGAAATAAAGAATCATCATCATATAAGAAAATGAGGAAATCAAAACCCAAAAAGAAAATTTATCTTCCCGATCCGAAGTTTAATGATGCTTTGGTTACGCGTTTTGTAAACAACCTGATGCTTCGGGGAAAGAAGAATGTTACATATAAAATTTTCTATGACGCTATTGAAGCCGTTTCACAGAAATCGAACGAAAACGGACTGGAAGTATGGAAAAAAGCCCTGGCCAATGTTACACCACAGGTGGAAGTAAGAAGCCGAAGGATTGGCGGTGCCACTTTCCAGATTCCCTCGGAAATACGCCCCGAACGTAAAATTTCCATAGGCATCAAATCACTTATCACCCATGCCCGCAAACGTAACGAAAAATCGATGAGCCAGAAACTTGCTTCCGAAATACTTGCTGCGTACAAGGAAGAAGGCGGAGCTTTCAAGAGAAAAGAAGACACCCACCGCATGGCCGAGGCTAACAAAGCATTCTCTCATTTCAGATTTTAACAGAAAGATAAAACCCGGAAATACAGCGATGTCACGCAATCTGAAATACAATAGGAATATAGGCATTATGGCTCACATCGATGCTGGTAAAACTACCACAACCGAGCGCATACTGTACTATACCGGTGTTAACAGAAAAATGGGAGAAGTGGATGATGGTGCTGCAACCATGGACTGGATGGTGCAGGAACAGGAAAGAGGTATTACCATTACTGCTGCCGCCACCACATGTTTCTGGGATTACAATGATGAACAATACAAAATAAATATAATTGACACTCCCGGTCACGTCGATTTTACTGTAGAAGTAGAACGTTCCCTGAGAGTCCTTGATGGTGCTGTTGCCATCTTTTGCGCTGTGGGCGGCGTTCAGCCACAGTCGGAAACGGTTTGGCGCCAGGCCAATAAATACAATGTCCCGCGCATAAGCTATATAAACAAGATGGACAGAGCCGGTGCCGATTTTTTTAAAGTCGTTGCTCAGATACGCGAACGTCTGGGCGCAAATCCTATTCCTCTACAGATACCCATAGGCAGCGAAGAAAATTTCACGGGTATTATCGACCTTATTGAAAACAAGGCTTATCAGTGGGACGAAGCTTCACAGGGCATGGATTATTTTGAAATACCCGTTCCCGAAGATATTAAAGATACTGTTAAGGAATATCGCTATAAACTTATTGAAGGTGCGGCTGAAGAAAAAGATGCTCTTCTTGAAAAATTCATGAAGGATCCGGATTCGCTTACATGCCAGGAAATAATTGCAGAAGTAAGAAAAGCCACGCTCGAAAATAAAATCACTCCCGTTTTATGCGGTGCATCCTTCCGCAATAAAGGCGTGCAGAAACTTCTGGATGCTATCACTGCATTTCTTCCATCGCCTCTTGATATCGAAGCAGTAAAAGGAATCAATACACACAACCAGAAAGAAGAAATAAGAAAAGCCGATGCAAATGATTTTTTCAGCGCACTGGCATTCAAAATAGCTACCGATCCGTATGTAGGCAGAATCGCATTCTTCAGGGTCTATTCCGGAAAAATGAAAGCCGGTGAAATGATTTTAAATGCTTCTACCGGAAAGAAAGAACGCATTGCACGCATTGTTCAGATGCATGCAAACAAGCAACTGCCCCTCGACATAATTGAAGCAGGCGATATTGGCGCAGCAATAGGTTTCAAGCATATACGTACCGGCGATACATTATGCAGCGACAAGCACCCCATTGTTCTCGATCCTATGACATTTCCCGAACCTGTAATTGGTGTGGCAGTGGAACCCAAAACACAAGCGGATGTAGACAGGCTTTCTCTGGCTCTTCACAGACTTGCAGAAGAAGATCCTACTTTTAAAGTAATGGTAGATGAAGAAACCGGGCAGACTGTTATAAGCGGAATGGGCGAACTTCATATGGAAATCCTTATGGACAGGCTGAAACGGGAGTTCAATGTGGAATGCAATGAAGGAAAACCGCAGGTGGCATATAAAGAAGCGATCACCGGAGAAGTGCGTCATCGAGAAATATACAAGAAACAAACCGGCGGAAGAGGTAAATTTGCCGATATCGAAATTATCATTTCTCCTGCCGATAAAGGAATTCGCGGATTGCAGTTCATTGATGAAGTTAAAGGCGGAAATATTCCTAAAGAATTCAAACCGTCAATAGAAAAAGGCTTCAAACATGCGTTGATGAACGGCGTTCTTGCAGGATTCCCGGTGGAAAGCATTAAAATCCGCCTCACCGATGGGTCGTATCATCCTGTAGATTCCGATGCACTTTCATTTGAAATAGCTGCCAGGATTGCATTCAGGGAAGCATGCCGGAAATCAAAGTCCGTTCTTCTTGAACCTGTAATGAAACTGGAAGTTGTTACTCCTGAAGAATACCTTGGAGATGTGCTCAGCGACCTGAACCGCCGCAGGGGGAATACGGAAAATGTAAGCTCTGCAATAGGAATGCAGGTAGTAAAAGTAAAGGTTCCCCTGGCTGAAATGTTCGGATATGTTACCGATCTGAGAACCATAACATCAGGAAGAGCCACTTCAACCCTCGAGTTTTCTAATTATGAAATTACACCGAAAAACGTTATGGAAGATGTGTTGTTCAGGCTGAGGGGAATGGTTATTAATTCTTAATAAAAAAATAAAAACAAAATAAAGTGAGCCAGAAAATCAGAATAAAATTGAAATCATACGATTACAATCTGGTCGATAAATCGGCCGAAAAGATTGTAAAAACTGTAAAATCAACGGGCGCTATTGTGAGCGGCCCGATTCCTTTGCCAACAAACAAAAGGATTTTTACAGTGTTAAGATCAACATTTGTGAATAAAAAATCAAGGGAACAGTTCCAGTTGTGTTCATACAGGCGTTTGCTCGACATTTACAGCACAACATCAAAAACCGTTGACGCACTGATGAAACTTGAATTACCCAGCGGTGTTGAAGTGGAAATTAAAGTGTGAGGTTTTTATCTATTAACGATACCTTAATATTGTATATAGCATTAAATTTTTTTAAAAATGTCAGGATTAATAGGAAAAAAAATCGGAATGACCAGTATTTACGATGCCTCTGGTAAATCAGTGCCATGCACGGTAATTCAGGCTGGTCCCTGTACTGTGACTCAGATACGATCTAAAGATAAAGAAGGGTACGATGCAATTCAGCTGGCTTTTGATGACAAGAGTGAAAAGCATACAACAAAAGCTTTGAAAGTGCATTTTGAAAACGCCAAAACAACTCCTAAAAAGAAAGTTGTGGAATTTACCAGATTTGAAGAAGGCCACAGGAAAACATACGGCGAAGTGTTGACGGTTGGCGGAGTATTCGTTGAAGGCGAATTTGTTGATGTGGTGGGTATTTCGAAAGGAAAAGGTTTTGCAGGTGTTATTGCCCGTCATAATTTCAGTGGTGTCGGCGATAATACACATGGTCAGCATGACCGTTTGAGAGCTCCCGGTTCTGTGGGTGCTTCATCATGGCCTTCAAGGGTTTTCAAGGGAACCCGCATGGCAGGAAGAATGGGCGGCAAGCGTGTAAAGATGATTAACCTCAGGGTAATGAAAATATTACCTGAAAAAAATCTGATCATCGTTAAAGGATCTGTACCCGGCCCTAAAGGCTCTTATGTGTTGGTTGAAAGGTTTATATAATTCTCGTAATTCTTGAAAAATGGAAATAGAAGTTTATAATATCAGTGGTACAAAAACTGCAAAAAAGATCAACCTTGATGATTCGATATATGCTATCGAACCCAATGACCATGCTATTTACCTTGATGTTAAGCAGTATATGGCTGGCCAGCGGCAAGGAACTCATAAGTCGAAAGAACGTTGGGAAATATCCGGCAGTACAAAAAAAATAAAACGCCAGAAAGGTACCGGTGGCGCCAGGGCTGGAGATATTAACAGTCCTATTTTCAAGGGAGGCGGCCGCGCTTTTGGCCCCAGACCCCGCGATTATAATTTCAAACTGAATAAAAAAGTGAAAAGGCTTGCACGCAAATCAGCACTGTCATACAAAATAAAAGAAAATGGATTACTGATTGTTGAGGATTTTTCATTTGAAGAACCCAGAACAAAAAATTATTCGGAACTTTTAAAAAACCTGAACCTTACGGGTAAAAAAACTCTTCTCGTACTTTCTGAATCAAACAGGAATGTATTACTTTCAGCCCGTAACTTAAAGAAAACCAAAGTGATAACTTCATCAAACCTCAATACTTATGATATTCTGAATGCTAACAACCTTTTACTGGTTGAAAGCTCAGTAAAGGAACTTGATAAAATGTTCAATATATCAGATAATGATTAGTTTGAAAATAATAGTATAACAAAAAGAAATTTTAGCAAAATGAATGTTTTAATTAGACCTCTGATCACGGAAAAAATGACTGGCATCAGCGAAAAGCTGAAACAGTACGGATTTATGGTTGATAAAAGTGCAAACAAACTCCAGATAAAAAAAGCTGTTGAAGCCATGTATGGAGTGACTGTTGAGTCGGTGAATACCATCCGCTATTCCGGAAAAAGAAAATCGCGTTATACAAAAAGCGGATTCGTATCAGGAAAAGTAAACGCTTTCAAAAAAGCAATAATTACTTTACAGGAAGGACAAACAATTGATTTTTACAGCAATATTTAAGTAAATGGCATTAAAGAAATTAAACCCCACAACGCCGGGTCAGCGCTTCAAAGTAATAAGTGATTTTGATGAACTGACTACTGACAGGCCTGAAAAAAGCTTGTTAGCGCCTATTAAAAGGAAAGGCGGCAGAAATAATACAGGCAAAATGACCATCAGATATGTTGGCGGCGGTCATAAGCAAATGTACCGGATTATTGATTTTAAGAGAGATAAGGATACTATTCCTGCTGTTGTTAAATCAATTGAATATGATCCTAACCGCACGGCCCGTATTGCATTATTATTTTATAAAGACGGTGAAAAACGCTACATTATTGCACCTCATGGTCTTAAAGTAGGACAGACAATAGTATCCGGGCGCGGTGTGGCTCCTGAGATCGGCAATAATCTTTTGATTGAAGAAATTCCCCTGGGTACGGTAATTCATAATATTGAATTGCGTCCCGGCCAGGGTGCAAGTTTTGCCCGAAGCGCAGGATCGTACGCACAACTCCTTTCAAGAGACGGGAAATATGCAATTCTGAAAATGCCCTCAGGCGAATCAAGAATGGTGCTTGTTACTTGCAAAGCTACAATAGGCATGGTTTCTAATATTGACCATAGCCTTGAAAAATCAGGAAAAGCCGGAAGATCGCGCTGGCTGGGCAGAAGGCCACGTACCAGAGGCGTTGCCATGAATCCCGTAGATCACCCAATGGGTGGCGGCGAAGGCAAGGCATCAGGCGGACATCCGCGTTCACGAAAGGGCACTCCTGCAAAAGGTTATAAAACCCGTGCCCCGAAAAAGCATTCCAGTAAATATATTGTTGAAAGAAGGAAGAAATAATTAATATATAGAATTTATGAGTCGTTCAGTAAAAAAAGGACCTTATATCAATTATAAGCTTGAGAAAAAAGTAAGAGCGAATATTGATTCAAAGAAAAAGACGGTCATTAAAACCTGGTCGAGGGGTTCTATGATCTCTCCCGAATTTGTCGGACTGACCATTGCAGTTCACAACGGAAATAAATTCATCCCTGTATATGTTACAGAAAATATGGTGGGGCATAAGCTGGGCGAATTCGCTCCTACACGAATATTCAGGGGGCATTCGGGAAATAAAGATAAATAGATAATTGTTAATATTCTTAAGAAATGGGCGTAAGAAAACGTACTAAAGCGGAAGAAATAAAAAAGGCAAAAAAGCAGATGTATTATGCAAAACTTTACAATTGCCCTACATCTCCGCGTAAAATGAGGCTTGTAGCCGACCTGGTCAGAGGTATCAGCGTTGACCGTGCACTTCATATTTTAAAACACAACTCAAAACAACCTGCTGCAAAACTTGGAAAACTCTTGCTTTCGGCAATTTCAAACTGGCAGCAGAAGAACGAAGGTGTAAGGATTGAAGATAGTAACCTCATTGTAACAAATATTTTTGTTGACAGCGGCAGGGTACTTAAACGAATACTTCCCGCACCGCAGGGCCGCGCCCACCGCATGAAAAAACGCTCGAATCATGTTACTATGGTCCTCGGCAGCTTGAATACGGATGAGGTGATTGAAGAGACCGTTACCGAAGAAAAGCAGAGCGAACCGGAAGTTACTGCTGAAGTTACGGAAAAGAAAACAAGGAAATCAACCAAAAAAACAAAATAAATCAAGAGTATAAATGGGACAAAAAACTAATCCGATAGGTAACAGGCTGGGCATCATTAAAGGATGGGATTCCAACTGGTACGGTGGTAAAAATTATGCAAGCAAACTGGTTGAAGATGACAGTATTCGTAAATATCTGAATGCTCGTTTATCAAAAGCAGGTGTTGCAAAGATCATCATTGAACGCACGCTGAAACTTGTTACAGTTACCATCAACACTGCCAGGCCGGGTATCATTATTGGTAAGGGCGGACAGGAAGTTGACAAACTGAAAGAGGAATTAAAAAAAATTACCGGTAAAGAAGTGCAGATAAATATTACCGAAATAAAAAGGCCCGAACTCGATGCGGTAATTGTTTCTTCAACTATTGCCCGTCAGATTGAAGGGCGTATTTCGTTCCGCAGGGCGTTGAAAACAGCTATTGCTTCAACCATGAGGATGGGTGCCGAAGGTATAAAGGTCACTATTTCCGGCAGGTTGGCAGGGGCCGAAATGGCAAGAACAGAAACTTACAAGGATGGTCGTATTCCACTTCATACTCTCAGGGCCGATATTGATTATGCAACTGCTGAAGCCCGCACTACATTCGGAGCCATTGGAATCAAAACATGGATATGCAAGGGTGAAGTTTATGGAAAGCGTGAATTGTCACCAATTATTGGCCTTACAAGCATGAAATCCCGCAATGCACCGGGACCGCGTTTTGGAAAAAGTAAAAAAAGAAAGTAATTTTTATCATAGCATTAAATATATATTGTAGCGATGTTACAACCGAAGATATCGAAATACAGGAATGTGCAAAAGGGCAAGATGAAAGGTAATGCCAAAGGAGGCAGCCAGCTTGCATTTGGTTCTTTTGGTCTCAAATCTCTGGGAG
>JAZDMF010000229.1:0-15787 GCA_043801235.1 Bacteroidota bacterium
GTGGTATTTTGACATTTTTTAACCTTTAAGGAATCCTGGGAATAAAGGAAATTGCATGTCCATAAAATTAGTATTAAAAAAAGGAAGATTTGTTTTTTCATAAATCTGTTTTTTAGTATTATATCAAAAATACAAATAAAAAATATACTTGTCTTTATAATTTAAAAATTAAACTGATTTATATAGAAAGTTGCTGTTCCGTATATTATTGTGTTAATTTCATTAATAATTAACAAAAACTGGATAAAAAAAATGAACTTCCGGGAGGAAGTTCATTTTTCTTTTTGCGCATGAAAAAATAATAGCAAGAAGTTTTTAAAGTACACCAAACACAAACACACTACAAATATAGATTCATTCCTGCCCTGAAACAATACGAGATTAAACGCATTTTTTTGTAAGTATATTCACTTATTCAACTAAGGTATATTAACAGTTGATTTGACCATTTGCATATTTTGTTTTATTGAAGAACACAAGCTGATCGTCAATAAAGTCAAGCATTATCTCTGATTCTTTATGAATTTGTCCGGATAAAATCATTTTTGAAAGCTCATTAAGTACTTTTCGCTGAATAACCCGTTTCAGAGGCCGTGCGCCCAATTGGGGATCAAAACCCAATTGCGCAATCCATTCAACAGAGTCGGGTGCGACAGTAAGTTTGATTCCACTTTCAGCAAGTATTTTCTGCGTTTTGCCAAGCTGCAGTTCAACAATTTGTTTTATTTCATCGCGCGTAAGCGGGTTGAACATTATTATCTCATCCACACGGTTTAAAAATTCGGGCCGTATTGATTTCTTAAGAAGGTCGTATACCTGGTTTCTAGTTTCAGAGATAACATCATCCCTGTTGGTTTCATTCAGAAATTCAAATTTTTCCTGAATGATATGCGAGCCCATATTCGAAGTCATGATGATGATGGTATTTTTAAAATCGGCCGTTCTTCCTTTATTATCGGTAAGCCGGCCTTCATCAAGCACCTGCAGAAGTATATTCATAATATCGTGATGTGCTTTTTCTATCTCATCAAGAAGCACAACGCTGTATGGTTTTCTCCGTACTGATTCGGTAAGCTGTCCGCTTTCATCATAACCCACATATCCCGGAGGGGCTCCAATCAATCGCGAAACGGTGTGCCGTTCCTGGTATTCGCTCATATCAATGCGTACAAGTGCATTTTCATCGTTAAATAAAAATTCGGCTAAAGCTTTTGCCAGTTCAGTTTTTCCAACACCGGTAGTTCCCAGAAAAATGAAAGAGCCGATAGGGCGTTTTGCATCCTGCATTCCTGCGCGGCTGCGGCGTATGGCATCGGAGATAGCTTCAATGGCTTCATCCTGCCCAATAATCCGTTTATGCAATTCGTTTTCCAGGTTCAATAATTTTTCTTTCTCGCTCTGCAGCATCTTGTTTACTGGGATGCCTGTCCATTTTGATACAACTTCTGCAATATCCTCGGCATCCACTTCTTCCTTTATTAGTGCAGCATCGGCCTGCATTTCCCTGAGTTTATTATTTGATAATTCCAGATCATTTTCCGCTTCCTTGATGCGCCCATAGCGCAGTTCAGCAACTTTGCCGTAGTCGCCGCTTCGTTCAGCCTGTTCTGCTTCGAATTTAAAACTTTCAATTTCTTTTTTTCTTTTCTGAATAGCGTCGACCTCTTCCTTTTCTGCCTGCCATTTTACTTTCAGTATGTTTCTTTCGTCATTCAGATTGGCGATGGTTTCGTTAAGATCGTTCAGCTTTATTTTATCGTTTTCGCGTTTAATAGCTTCACGTTCTATTTCAAGCTGTCGTATTTTTCTTTCTGCTTCATCAAGTTCTTCGGGGACAGAATTGATTTCAAGGCGCAATTTTGAAGCGGCTTCATCAATAAGGTCGATGGCTTTATCAGGAAGGAAACGATCGCCGATATAGCGCTGCGATAGTTCTACTGCTGCAATGATGGCTTCATCCTTGATACGTACCTGGTGGTGGGTTTCATATCGTTCTTTCAATCCGCGGAGAATCGATATGGAATCGTTGGCATCAGGTTCGTCTATAAGGACGATCTGAAAACGACGTTCGAGGGCTTTGTCTTTTTCAAAATATTTCTGATATTCTTTTAAAGTTGTTGCGCCAATAGCTTTTAACTCACCACGGGCAAGGGCAGGTTTCAGTATGTTTGCGGCATCCATTGCACCTTCACCGGCTCCTGCTCCGACAAGAGTGTGAATTTCATCAATAAAAAGAATAACATCTCCCTCTGATGCAATCACTTCTTTTATCACAGCTTTCAGTCGTTCCTCAAATTCGCCTTTATATTTCGCGCCTGCAATGAGCGCTCCCATATCGAGTGAAAAAACTTTTTTGCTTTTCAGGTTTTCGGGAACATCCCCGCGAATGATGCGATACGCAAGACCTTCGGCAATAGCAGTTTTCCCAACACCCGGTTCACCAATAAGAATAGGATTATTTTTTGTTCTGCGTGAAAGTATCTGAAGTATTCTTCTTATCTCATCATCGCGGCCAATCACCGGATCAAGTTTGCCCGACTGCGCCATTTCATTCAGGTTTATGGCATATTTATTCAATGCATGAAATGTTTCTTCGGCGCTTTGTGAAGAGACTTTTGATCCTTTTCTTAAATCCTTTATTGCCAGTTTTAATCCTTTTTCATTTACTCCGGCATCTTTCAATAAATTCGATACATCATCTCCTGCAGTTAAAATGCCAAGCAAAATATGTTCTATGGAAATAAACTCATCACCGAATTCTTTCAAATATGAGTTTGCCTTTTGAAGTACCTGGTTTGCTTTAGGTGAAAGGTACTGTGCAGCGCCTGAAACTTTAGGATAGGATTCAATGATGCGGTTCAGCACATTTTCAACATTGCTGATGTTTACATTAAGCTTTTTCAAAAGGTAAGGAGCAACGTTTTCATCAACCGTCATAATGCCTTTGAGCAAATGTGCAGTTTCAATAGCCTGATGTTCTCCCGCAAAAGCGAATTCCTGAGCTTTCTGAATAGCCTCCTGCGATTTTATTGTGAAATTTTCGAGATTCATTGTTTCTGAATTTTAATGAAATAGTTAACTATTTGACATTCTTAAATGATTCCAACGAAGTACGAATAAACTACGAATTCACGAAGTTATATCATTTCGTATGTTCGTAGCAGGTTCGTAATTCGTTGGGTTAATAAAATCATGTTATGAGCATTCAAAGAATAAATAACAATGAGGCTATTCATCAAAATTAGAACCAACAACCAATAATGGCGTTATTTAAGAAGATTTGACATTTTATAAAGAAAAGAATGTGACTTTTTGTCGCCGCTTGCCTTTGCTTTGGCAGGAGGGAATGATTTATGAGTTTCTGAATATACCTGACAGTTGTTAAGAGGAATGAAAAGAAAAGATCCTGTCTTTTTTCATATATCCATAAAATAAATTTTGTGTAATTGCTTTAATTCAATGGTAAAAATACTTTTTCAATTTCCCGTTCTGACCTCAGTCAGGACATTTATTTTTACCGAGCTGTTGCATGTAATCTAAAAATTGCAGCTGATAAAATAGTGCAGAATCATAAAATGAAACCGTTAAGCTGTTCTATTCATAAAAATAAAATCCCGTCTTCCATATAGCAGACGGGACTTTACAAGGTTTTAAGTTATATTTATTTAATAGTAACTTTCGCAGTAAAGAACCCTGTATTAGAAGAGTTATAAACTGTTTCGTAAATGGAAAGAAAGATAGTACCGCTTTCTTCTGCAGTACCGTTGTATTTTGAACCGGCCTTTATCATTTCGCCGTATTCTCCGATCTTGTAAACAAGATTACCATAGGAAGGATAGGAGCTTTCATAATCATATTCATAATCGGACGAAGTATTTCCATCGGGAGTATATGTATTTCCGGAAAGGCTTTCGAGAACCACTTCACCTGAAGCAGTGATGTTGATCTTCTGACCATTCTTAACTTTAATTCCGGTATTCAGCCATCCTCCGTTATCGTTTCCACTGATATGTTTGTTGGCAAGAATCTTAAATGATTTATCACCGCTTTCCGAATCGTAATAATTAACTTCCATTTCAGAAATTTTTTCTTTCGGCACGTTCAGATCGCCGTATTCGGTTTTTAAGTTTAACGTTTTTATGGAAAATGTTCCGCCTATAGTATATTCATAATTTATAGTAACAACATCCTTGTCATTGTAACCTCCATCAACCCCATAAGTGCTTTCCATGTCGCTGAGCGCTGCTTCAGCAGTATAATCAGTATATTCCGAAGCCACGTAATCGTTGCTGTAGATATATTCATTCAGGACAGGGATGGATCCGATACCCAGTTTTACAAGTTCATCGTATGCAGCCTGTCGTTTTTCTTCAGCGGCATCGTTCATTTGTTTCACAAGGTTTATTACTTTACTTTTATTTGATTCATCAGGTGTAATGCCGAATTCAAGTGATGAAACATCTTTGATGGGAATTTCAAGTTTTCCCCAGTCGGTGTTAAGAGTAACGGTTGAAATACTTTCTGATGTTCCCGAAATAACATTTCCATCCCGCAAGGAAAGCTTTAGTTCCACTTTCCCTTTCTGAGAAAAAACCGTCATGGCAAAAACGATGGCTGCAAGCAATAAAAAGATTTTTTTCATAGTAATAAAGTTTTGATTGGTTTAATTTTGTTTATTAGAGTGATGTAAATTCAACACAAATATATAGTAATTTATTGTGACGGTTATCGATTATTTGAAAAATATTTCTTCCACAATAATTTCGCCTGCCTGTTTATTGATCTGTTTTATTAATTTTTCTTTTGCATAATGCATTTCTTCTTTTAAGGCGGCATTATCAAGAGTAATATAAAGTTTTTTATTGCGGTAATACAGTGCTTTGGTGTGTCGCACAATAAGCTTGCCTACAACCTTCGGCCATATTTCTTTTGCTTTCATTTCACAAACCTTGTCGGAAAGATGATATTCCTTCAGCAATTCATTGATCAAATCTTTCAGCGAATGTTCGTTTGAAATTACCATATCATTCTTTCCTGTGTTTGCTGTCTTCAACACTCCCTTTTTTAATGCCAAATACTTTTAACTCAGTTTTAATATCTTTAAAAATAGTTTCTATTCTTTCAGGATGCGAGTCTGTAAGAAATACCTGGCCAAAACTGTTATTGCTTACAAGTTTCATAAGCTGTTCCACGCGGAAATTGTCAAGCTTGTCGAAAATATCATCGAACAAAAGAACCGGCTTAAAACCTTTGATATTTTTTGTATAATCGAATTGCGCAAGTTTGAGGGCAATGATAAAGGATTTCTGCTGACCCTGCGAGCCGAATTTCTTTAGGGGAAAACCATCGATAGTAAAACTTAAGTCATCTTTGTGTATCCCCACCGAAGTATATTGCAGTATTCTGTCCTTGTCAATTGATTCCTCAAGCATTCGCGAATAATCGCCTTCTTTCAGCTGCGACGGGTATTCAATATTTACATTTTCCCTGCTTCCGGTAATGAATCTGAAATGTTCACTGAACATGGGAAGAAAATTATCAAGAAATTCTGATCGTACCGAATAAATTTTTTCGCCAAGTACAACCAGTTGCTTATTCCACACTTCGAGCGAAGCCTTATCGAACCTTCGGTTTTCTGCAAAATGTTTAAGCAGGGTGTTACGCTGAAGCAATGCCTTATTATAATTGATAAGGTCATCCAGGTAAATTTTGTTGAACTGGGAAATGACGCTGTCGAGATATTTTCTCCGTTCCTCGCTGCCATCGTTGATCAGAGAACTGTCGGCAGGCGAAATCATTACCAAAGGGTACAAACCAATGTGATCCGAAAAACGGCCATACTCCTTTTTATTCAGTTTAAATTGTTTGCGTTCGTTACGCTTCTGGGCGCAATATACAGTATCGCTGCTTTCTTCTTTCACGAAGGCACCCTGGATAACAAAGAAATCAGAGTCATGCAGGATGTTTTGCGAATCGATAGGATTAAAATAACTTTTACAGAACGAAAGATAATGAATGGCATCCAGAAGATTGGTCTTACCTTCGCCGTTATCGCCAACAAAGCAATTAATTTTTTCGCAAAAGCTTAATTCCTCTTCGCGGTAATTTTTAAAATTTATCAGTGATAATTTCTGTAGAAACATATATCAGATGTCTCTGCAAATTTAATAGAATTTATGAATCTGATTTTATTGAAGTATAAACCTTTCGTATAATATTTGATAAGAATTTTATTCTTTCATTATTTTAGCCAAATATTATTTGCATCTAATACATTGTTAATATAAAAAAAAAATTAATTTTGCAGTTCTAAATTTATTCAAATGGCAAAATCGAAAGATAAAGAATCAAAAGGCGACAAGAATATATCAGCTGTAGAGGAAGCTCTGGGTAAAACCGAAAATTTTATTGAGAAAAACCAGAAAGTCATTATGTATGTTGTAGCCGCTATAGTCATTGTTATTGGCGGATACATGATTTTTAAGAAATTTTACCTTGCACCAAAGGAAGAAGAAGCACAAAAGCAGATATTCTGGGCTGAACGTTACTTTGAAAAAGATTCGCTCGACCTGGCCCTTAACGGCGATGGAGTTAATCTTGGTTTCCTTGATATAATTGATGAATACGGTATTACAAAAACTGCAAACCTTGCTCATTATTATGCAGGAATATGCCTTCTTAAACAAGGTCAATATGAAGAAGCCATCGATTATCTCGAAGATTTTGATTCCGATGATCAGCTTGTCGGCCCCCTGGCTGAAGGAGCTATCGGCGATGCAAACATGGAACTGGGCGATAATGACCAGGCACTTGAACATTATCTGAAAGCGGCCAATATGCAGGACAACCAGTTCAGTACTCCTATGTTTTTAATGAAAGCAGGATGGACATACGAAATAACGGGTAATTATGAAGAAGCACTGAAACTGTATGAAAGAATCCGCACCGATTATTACAAAAGTGTTGAATGGCGCGAAATTGAAAAATATATTGCAAGAGCAAAGGCACTGAACACAGAAAAATAAAAAAGCTTAATATAATTTGTACATGGCAGAAATGAAAATTTCTGCTATTTTTGTTTTACAAAAAAAATATTCAAATCCTATCTATGGCATCGAAACTTAAAAACCTGTCATCCTGCATCAAGAATAAAATTCCATCAGCCGCAGGCATGTCGTTCGGAATTGTTGTATCGGAATGGAACGAAAGCATTACAGGCAGCTTATATAAAGGAGCGTACAATACGCTTATCAGGAATGGGACAAAAAAGAGTAATATCAAAACCGTGAAAGTCCCCGGCAGTTTTGAGCTTCCTTCGGGCGCGCAATACTTGCTTGAATGCACCGATGTAGATGCTGTAATCTGCCTGGGTTGCGTTATTCAGGGCGAAACAAGGCATTTTGAATTCATTTGCCAAGCCGTGGCAAACGGCATTTCCAATGTCGGCATAGCTTACAATTCACCTGTTATTTTCGGCGTTCTAACCACAAACAACCTTAAGCAGGCAAAGGAACGCTCCGGAGGAAAACATGGAAACAAAGGCGATGAAGCCGCAATCACAGCCATCAAAATGGCAACCCTTCATAAAAATCTTGCTGAAAGAAAATGAATACCGATCTCAGAATAATATATATGGGCACTTCCGGTTTTGCCGTTGCCCCGATGGAAACACTGATTCAAAATGGTTATGAAATTTCGGCTGTGGTCACTTCTCCCGACAAGCCATCCGGGAGAGGATTAAAACTCCTGCACTCCCCTGTGTACATATATGCAAAAGAAAAAAACCTCAGAATATTTCAGCCGGAAAATTTAAAAGACGAGAAATTTATTGATGAACTTTCAAAAATAAATCCGCAACTTCAGATTGTTGTCGCCTTCCGCATGCTTCCCGAAAAAGTTTGGAAACTGCCTGAATACGGCACCATCAACCTGCATGCATCCTTGCTGCCCCAGTACCGGGGTGCCGCACCTATTCACAGAGCCATCATGGCCGGTGAAACAAAAACCGGTGTGACAACATTCATTATCAACGAAAATATTGATACCGGAAATATTTTAATGCAGCAGGAAATGCCTGTGTATCCTGACGAAACTGCCGGCGAACTTCATGGCAGGTTGATGTTGGCAGGAGCAGAACTTGTTCTGAAAACTGTGAATGATATTAAAAAATGTTGCCGGAATGAAATTTCTCAGAAGACACTTATTTCAGAAAAAACAGTTTTAAAAACAGCTCCGAAAATATTTAAAGAAGATTGCCTGATTCGCTGGAATGCCGGAATTGACAGTGTTTACAACCATATCCGCGGACTCAGCCCTTACCCGGCTGCAACCACAGAATTGATATCCCCTGAAAGCAAACCTTATTATATAAAGGTATTCAGCTGTTCAAAGCAAACGGAAAAGCACAGTTTTGAAACCGGAAAATTATTCACCGATGGGCGAACTCATCTAAGCATCGCCGTTACTGATGGTTTCATTGTTCTTGAGGAAATTCAGTTGATGTCTAAGAAAAAAATGCTGATTCATGAGTTTTTACGGGGCTTTCCGATGAATGAACATTGGAGCATAAAACTCGTTTAGCTTCAAATGTGCTGTTTTTACTATGGTTTTGAGCTATTTTTATCGATAGTTGTTAACAAAAATGTCAATTTATTAACAAAATAGCACTTTTCAGAAGAAAAAGCTTGCGTGATGCCTGATAATACTTATCTTTGCATCACAATAATTTTACCAATTAATTAACCTAAAACAAAAAAGGTATGAACAAAGCACAATTAGTTGAAGCGATGGCTTCAGACGCAAAAATTACCAAAGCTGCTGCTAAATCAGCATTAGACGCATTCGTATCATCTACTACAAAGGCTCTCAAAAAAGGTGAAAGAGTAGCATTAGTAGGTTTCGGAACTTTATCGATTGCTAAAAGAGCTGCAAGAAAAGGCCGCAATCCACAGACTGGCAAGGAAATTAAAATTGCTGCCAAGAAAGTGGCAAAATTTAAAGCCGGCGCTGAATTAGCTGCTAAAGTAAAATAATTTTTGCTTTGCTTATGCACTAAAAAAAGTCTCCCTCCCGGGAGACTTTTTTTATTTTCCTGCATTTCGTACTTTTGCTTCATTGAAATATTCTCTATTTTCAAAGTTATGCCTGATTTCGATCCGAATACCATAGGTAATACGAACAATAATATTTTCGGACTACCTTATACTCCCGATACAGCAATGGTTGTGTTCATTCCAATCCCATGGGAAGTAACTGTTTCATACAATCCGGGTACGGCAGATGCCCCCGAAGCTGTCTTTAATGCTTCGTTTCAGGTTGATCTTTCCGATCCCTTCAAAGAAAATGCATGGACAACAGGATATGCAATGACCGGAATATCCGATGAAATAAAATCAAGAAATGAAAAACTAAAACCTCTTTCATTTGATATTATTCAGTCCCTTTCAGAAGGAAAAAATATTGCATCCGATCCGCAACTTCAGAAAAAACTTTCTGTGGTCAACCAGGGTTGTACCGAATTAAATTCATGGGTTGAGAAGGAAACAAAAAAATATATTGACAGGAACAAACTCATCGGGATCATCGGCGGGGATCACAGTGTACCTCTCGGTTTTCTGCAGACACTTGCTTCAAAACATAAGAATTTCGGAATCATGCAAATTGACGCTCATGCTGATCTGAGAGAAGCTTATGAGGGATTTACTTTTTCCCATGCTTCCATCATGCACAATGCATTAAAGATTCCTCAAATTTCAAAACTTGTCCAGCTGGGTATCCGCGATTATTGCCGGGAAGAATATTGCACTATTGAGCAATCGGCCGGCCGCATACGGACATTTTTTGATAGAGAAGTTAAGCATCAGTTATTCGAAGGAAAAACATGGAAAAGCATCTGTGATGAAATTATTCAGAATCTTCCGGAAATGGTTTACATCAGTTTTGATGTCGACGGTCTTGACCCGAAATTATGCAAGTCTACCGGTACTCCTGTTCCCGGGGGATATGATTTGCCTGAAATATTTTACCTGCTGGAATCAATAGTAAATTCAGGGAAAAAAATTATTGGCTTCGACTTGTGCGAAGCCTGTCCCGGCGATTTCGGCTGGGATGCAAATGTCGCATCCCGGATATTGTATAAACTGGCCAACATCATGTCAAAGTCGAACAACATATAATGCCTTGCGTTCTTACATACAATCAGAAATGCGGTTTATACCATTATTTGACTGAATTTATTACTGAAAACCGCAAACAGCGGTTTGAAGAAGTGGTTGCATTCCGCACACGCTTTATCACGGTTGTTCTTGAAGACATTTATCAGCCGCATAATGCAAGTGCTGTGCTTCGCACCTGCGATTGTTTCGGCATCCAGGATGTGCACATTATTGAAAACAAAAACAAATACAGGGTAAATCCTGATGTTGCATTAGGTTCATCCAACTGGCTCACCCTTCATAAATACAATAAAAAGGACAACAACACTTCCGACTGCATAAAAATATTAAAGAAAGAAGGCTACAAGGTTATTGCCACCACACCTCATGAAAACTACTGTAATATTAACGAACTTAACTTATCGCATAAAACAGCCTTGCTTTTCGGAACAGAAATGAAAGGCCTTTCCGAACAAGCAATTCAACAAGCCGACGGTTATGTAAAAATACCGATGTATGGTTTTACAGAAAGCTTTAACATATCGGTTTCGGCTGCCATTGCTTTATTTTCTCTTACTGAACGTTTGCGGAAGAGCAATACATCGTGGCAGCTTGATAAAAACGAAATCTTAAACATTAAAACCGACTGGGTTAAAAATTCACTCAAAAATGCAGATGAAATAGAAAAGAAATATTTTGAAAAAATTAAAACAAAAAAAGCAGAACAGAAATTATAATCTAAAAAAATCAAAAGATTTTTTTCCCCTGCGGGCCGATCAAGAAAATCTACCGTTTTCGATAAAAAGCTTAAAAACATAGATTTTCTATATCGGGATTTCCTGATCTTCTCCCCAACTGCCTGCCATTATTCATAAAATGCACTTCCCGTCCATTAGGCCGACAGGTGTTTTTTTTATGAATAGATCAGGATAATTTCATATTTTTGCATCTCTTAACTTAAAATAAATCAATATGGGAAAAGGCGACAAAAAATCAAAAAGAGGTAAAATTAGCATGGGCAGTTTTGGAGTAAGACGTCTGCATAAAAAGAAAAAGAATGTGGTTATTAAAACTGAAAAGCCCGTAAAAAAAGAAGAGAAAGTTGTTGAAGTTGTACCCGAAGTTGCAGAAATTACTAAAAAACCGGCAAAAAAACCGGCGGCAAAAAAACCAAAAAAAGAAACAAAGGAAAAGGCAGAATAGTTAGCTTTTGTCTTTCATGGCAATAAGAAAAGCCCTTCGGAAACGGGGGTTTATTATTTACGAATTACCGTTTAGAGGAAGTCAACCATTTGGACTGACCGGTACAAAGATTAGATATTTGGCCAGAAAAATAAAAACATAATGATAAGGATTTCGAGACCGCAACGGTGCATTAATACTGCTTTCATGCTGCGAGTCTTCTCATCACCTGCAATATTCTTTTAGCAACTCTTCATCCACTTCAAGCCCGAGTTCATTGGATTTTGTAAGATTGATGCACACACTGTCAGTAACTCCTGTGGCAATAAACACTTTGGCGCGGCCATAGTATGCAGGAGCATAATCTTTCATTATTGAAATAATATAGTTATAATCTTCGAGTGCACCCTGAAAGTCACTATTCATAAACTTATTATTTCCCTTGTAATAAAAGTATGTAGGATTACCCGGATCCGAATAAAGCAATTCATCAAGATCGGTATTCGCTTCAGTGTAATTTTTAAGTTTGCTGTAACACTTGGAACGGTAAAGCCGTGCATCCGCATCATCTTTATTCATATTGAGAACACGACTGAAATCGCTGACAGCCGAGTCGTAATTTTCCAGTTCATAATGTGCAAGACCACGGTAATAGTAAAAAAATCCAATATCCTTTTCCATTGCAATGGCTTTATCAAAATCAGCGATTGCTTCATTATATTTTTTCTGCATATAGGAAGCATTTCCCCTGTTGTAGTATGCATAAGTAAACTCAGGTGAAAGAAGAAGTGTTTTATTGCAGTCATCAATTGCCTTTTCGTATTCTTTCATTTCAATATAAAGACAGCTGCGGTTGTAATATGCTTTTGTAAATGCAGGTTGCAGCTGTATGGCACGGTTGAGGTCGGTTTCAGCTTTATCGTACTGCTGTGTTTTAATATGCACGTAGCCACGGTTATTGTATGCAACAAAAGAGACTGAATCAACACCAATGGCCATGGTATAATCTTTTGAAGCAGCCTCATAATCGGCTTCGGCAGCTTTTGCATCACCACGTGCAATATACGCCAGTACAGCATAGGCATCTTTTTTAATCACATCGGTCCACAGGCTGTCCGAATTCTTCCATACTTCGATCCTGGAATATGTAACCATTGAAAAGAATATTATGAATGCAGCCATTAAAAAACCAAATATTCGGTTTGTTTTTATTTTCAGCACAATTGTATTTTTATACTTATCAAATAAAAAGCCAATAATCAGCAAAAGTCCGGTGTATGAAAGATATGAATATCGTTCCGCTACCACGGTGTCGCCCACGGGAACCACCGGCAATACTATGGATATGCATGCCAGGTAAAAAAAACACCCGCTAATGATTTCTCTGTTTTTCTTTCCATATTTAATAATTGTTATTATTATCAAAACAAGAGCTGCAAATGAAACATAATATTCAGCGGGCAGGAATCCACCTTGTTTCAGAGGATAGAAATGCTTTGCAGAAAGTGCAACAGGAATTATTAATTTATATATGTAAAACATTATTGCATGTGCAACGAAAAATATCCTGTCAAAAAATGTATAATCTTTGAGTGTGTTAATACCTTCCACCGAGCCTGCAGCCATGATTGCAATAATGCCAAAGGAAATGGCAAAAGCAAAATAAGGAACTTTTTCAATCAGAACTTTTTTATTTATTTTTCTTCCGAGATAATAATCGATAACGAGCAGCAATAAAGGAAAAACAACTGCTGAAGGTTTGGAAAGCAACGCAAAAATTAAAAAAATCAAAGTCAGAATAATATATTTCAGGCGCAATTCATTCTTCAGATATTTCATGTAATGTATCAGTCCTCCCAGCATGAATGCGGTGCACAGAAGGTCTTTTCTTTCCGACAGCCAAAGGACTGATTCGGAAACCATAGGGTGAACCGCAAACACCAAAGCAACAATTACCGCCGTATTTAATTTTTCAGTGAGCAGCAAAATAAAGCGGTACACCAGCCAAATATTCAGCAAATGGAAAATAAGATTTATCAGGTGAAAATGAAAGGCGCTGCTGCCAAGCAACACATACTCCAGCGCCCATGACAAAGTCACCAAAGGATGATACATCCCATTTATAAAAGAAAAAAATATTGTATATAGATTTTCAGATGAAAGACTTTGAACAAGGCTGTTATTAATTATAAGAACATCATCATCGTAATTGGTAAATCCGTTCTTCAGCGATTTCAGGTAAACCAGGAAAGTAAGCAGTAGAATTCCAAGCAGTGGAATAAATAAAGGAATATTTTTTTTCTTTACAGCGATTGCCGGTTGTTTGAGTGAAACTTTCTGAACAGAATGTTTCTTTTTTGATTTCTGTCTGGCCATCTATATTGATTGTATTTTAAAAATACTTGAACTTAAGATGAAACATTCGAATACTTGAACATTTGAACATTCGAATGAACGAACTTTATTTCACTATTTGATTATTTTTTCTTGCTGTTTCAATACTTTTCACAAAAATTGAAATCAATTCATTACATTCGGTTAATCCCTTGGTGACAAGTTCAGGATTTTTTGTTAATGGAACTTGTTGAATAATTTTTAAAGCAATGAATGTTTCTCTTAATTCTTTCAGAATTACTTTTACTTTATGGATGAAATCGTTTCTTGATTCGGCATCTTTTACTTCACCATAATGGAGTGCAGAAGAAAATCCTGATCTTATAAATTGTCCTGAAATAAGCTTTGCAGCATTAGTCCCATTTAAACTTTCTGCTATTTTAACGATAAGAATTGCAAAATCAATAAGTCGTTGTTCCAAATCAAAATTCTTTTTTTCTTCTTTCATTGTTCTACATTAATAATTCGATTGTTCTGTGTTCGATTGTAGACTGTTCTTTTATTCAAATATTAGATTACACAGTTCATGGAATTCAAGGAAAGGGACTAAATATTAGTAAATGGCTTTTATAATTATTTTTCAATGATGACAAATTCCGTTCTTCTGTTCTTAGCCCTTCCCTCTTCCGTATCGTTCGATGCTATGGGTTGTGTCAGTCCATACCCTTTATAGCTCAGACGGGATGCGTCAATGCGGCTTGCTGTCATGTACTCATAAACCGTCTTTGCACGGTTTTCAGAAAGGATTAGGTTGAAATCGGCACCGCTGATATTATCAGTATGCCCGTTAATAGTCACTTTCATTGTCGGATGATCATTTAAAAAGTCGGTAAAACCATCAATGATGAGTTTGCTCATGTCCGTCAGTTCATAACTTCCGTATGCGAAATAAATATCATTCAGGCGGTATGCTTCACCCACTTCAATGGGCTTTACCTCAAAATCTACTTTAACATCGGTGGGATGTGCAATTACTGCTGTATCTTCCTTTGAAATATATTCCGAGGTGTAAGCATAATCATCTTTTTTCACCGTCAGCATGTAATCATTTTTAAAAAGCGTAGCTATAATATATTTTCCTGTGGTTGAATCAACATCAACTTCAGTCACTTGTTTTGTTTTCACATTTTTTAATTCAACCTTAGCGGTAGTGGGAACATCTTTCACTTCATCCATAACATTCCCTTTTATTAAAAGCACCGTATCGGGTCTTGCCTCATTATACAGTTCAAAAGAATACACATCCCAGCCCCCGGGTCCTTTAAAACGTGTGGTATCATTGGATGCAAAGTAACCGTAATGGCCGTCGGTGCTGACGAAGAAACCCACATCATCGCCTTCGGAGTTTATCGGATAGCCAATATTTGTAGGTTTGGAGAATTTACCGGCTTTATCCCTGCGTGAATAAAAAATATCATATCCGCCAACGCCAGGCCAGCCGGTTGATGAGAAATATAATGTCTGTTCGTCGGTATGTATGAAAGGTGATTTTTCATTTCCGGGAGAATTGATGTTGGGTCCCATGTTTTGGGGTACGCTCCAGCCGCTATCAAGTTTGGTTGTCATATAAATATCATAACCGCCATATCCGCCTTTCCTGTCGCTGATGAAGTAGAGGGTTTTTCCATCATTTGAAATGGTCGGCTGCGATTCCCACGACTTATCATTATTAACTTTTGTGCTTACGCTTACAATGTCAGACCACGATCCGTTGCTGAATATTGAAGTACATATATCGCAGTTCAGATAAGAATTATCCTTAAGCAATTTACAAACAGTATAATACAATTGCTTATTATTAACAGTCAATGTTGCTCCGCCCTCGTTGTCATTTTCATTAAAAGGATAAGGCATTTCAGTTCCCTCATCAAAGCTGCCGTCCTTACGTTCGCTGTACATAAATTTTTCTTTGTATGTAAACTGGGCATCAGAATAAACTGTTTTTGTTTTTGATGCTATGGATTTCCTTGTAAAAAGACAAAGTTCGTTATCAGGAGTTATTATAGGAAGGTACTCATCGCGATCACTGCTCACATTATTCACATAGGTTGGATTGA
>JAZDMF010000246.1:0-3725 GCA_043801235.1 Bacteroidota bacterium
CCCAAACTCGGAATCGGGCTTAAATTGCACCAAATGGAATGACGGGTTTTGTAGTTTATCATGCTTCTTTTATGCAAATCTAATAAACGTCATTCGTATTTTTTCCTTTTGTCCCACAAAAGGTGGGGACTCGGAATGACAATTTTATTATGATAGATAAGGTAAAGGTGTGGGCAAAGTGCCGACAAAGTCGGCACTTTGCCCACACCTTTCATCCCTCAAATAATAAATGAAATTGTCATTCCGAATGCAACGAAGTGGAATGAGGAATCTCTAATTAAAACATCAAAATAATATTTACCATAGAAATACTAAATACTATAATCGGGATTTCATCAAGATTCATTTTCTAATATCCCTCTTCATTTTTTTTTAATTAAAAACAGTTTCTAAGATTTAATTCTATATTTGTTGCAATGGAATATTAATTTACTGAGATTATTTACATACAAATAAAGGAATAATAGCAAATGAAGGTTTTGGTATTGAACTGCGGCAGTTCTTCTATAAAATATCAGCTGATTGACATGGCCGAAAATGCCAATGTTCTTGCAAAGGGACTACTGGAAAGAGTGGGAATTATCGACAGTGAACTAAAACACCAGGCAAAAGGAAAAGATACCTACAAGCTGGTACAGGATGTTCCCGATCATGAAATGGGTGTGGATCTTATTTTAAAAACGCTTCTTCATCCGGAATTTGGTGTCATTAATGACAAAAAAGAAATAAGTGCAGTTGGCCACAGGGTGGTTCACGGCGGCGAAAAATTCTGCGAAAGTGTTCAAATCACAAAAGATGTAATTGACGAAATTGAAGAATGCGTTGATCTGGCTCCATTGCATAACCCTGCCCATCTGAAAGGTATTTTAGCCATGCAGAAACTTTTACCCGATGTTCCCATGTGCAGTGTTTTTGATACCGCCTTTCACATGACTATGCAGGATTACGTTTATATGTACGCGCTTCCATACGAAATGTATGAAAAGCACAAAGTAAGAAGATACGGTTTTCACGGCACAAGCCATCGCTATGTTTCAAAAAAAGCCTGCGAAATACTGAAAGTTAAATATGAAGATCAGAAAATTATTACCTGCCACTTAGGGAACGGGGCATCCATCGCTGCAATTAAAAACGGCAAATCGTTCGATACTTCTATGGGGCTTACACCCGTTGAAGGACTGATCATGGGTACTCGCTGCGGCGATCTCGACCTTGGAGCATTGCTTTTCATCATGGAAAAAGAAAACCTCAATGTTAAAAAAACAAACAACTTTATTAATAAAGTGAGCGGGATGGTTGGTATTTCAGGTGTTTCTTCGGACATGAGAGATATTTGGAAAGCTGCCGGCGAAGGAAATAAGCGTGCTAAACTTGCTACGGATATGTACATGTACCGCATTAAGAAATATGTTGGTGCTTATGCTGCAGCCATGGGCGGTGTTGACATTGTTGTTTTTACCGGAGGCATTGGAGAAAATGATTACATGGTAAGGGAAGGCGTATGCAAAAACATGGAGTACATGGGAGTTGACTTTGATTCGCAAAAGAATTACGGAATGAAAAGCAATGACGAGATACTTACAAAAGCCGGTTCCAGGGTAAAAGTAATGTCAATATGCACCAATGAAGAACTGGTGATTGCCCAGGACACCATGGAAATTGTTATGAAAAAATTAGTAATGCACTGAAAGTACCCCGCATTATTATGCTGGTATTTTCCGGCATTTTTTTTGCGGACAATATATCTGACCAAAAGCACAAATATGAAAAAGACATTCATCGTGTACATACTATTGTTAATATTTATTTCAGGGGCTGTTGCCCAGGTTGATGAAATTAAAGAAGCCAGCAATAAAAACGATTCATTAAAATCAAATGTTCCGGATGGAAAAACTAACGGAGACGACGGCTGCTTGTCCGATGCCTGCGGAGCGGCATGCGCCAGCGGTTGTTTTGACTGGGTACTGGAATACGCCATTTTTGGAATTGTAAAACTTCACCAGTTTCAACTCGAAAAACGCAATGAAATCCCCGAAGTTGTTTCACTGGAACTGATGCCGCATTTTGGCTATGCCGAACCTTCAAGTTCAATGTTATTGCCACGCATCAGAGGGAACTGGGGCCTTTTTTCCACCGACTTCCGCTTCAGCAACATGACCGAATACGGAACAGCAGACGGAACAGACTTTCTCAACACCATCGACTGGCAAATACTGGAGTTCAACTTTGTGGTTACAAAACCTGTAATTGTAAGGCTTGGAACTGGGCTGATGTATGAATTCCATAATTCAAATACATTCATGGAGCATTTTCTCGGGATTGATGGAACGTGGAAGGATCACCAATACCTTGCATCTGCGGAAGCCAGGATTGCAAAAGACTATTACACCGGGGCCACTCCACGTTTTGAAGGAAATTTACGTATGAATTACAGGATCATGGAAACCGCACATATGGATGGTTATGCTATGATAGGCAGCATTTACCAGAATTGTTACAACAGCGTTGATGTGTGGACTGCACAAGCAGGCTTTGCGTTCAATTTTCATTAAAATAAAAAAAACAGCCTGACCAATATAGTCAAACTGCCCGCCATTCAGAATATAAATTCAAGAAATTAAAATTCCTGCATCATTTCATCTGTAAGTTCCATGTTGTGGAACACATTGGTAACATCATCATCGTCTTCAAATGCTTCGACAATGCGTAATATTTTCTGACTCGTTTCTTTATCAGGCCTTGTAGTGGTTTTGGGTATGCGCTGCAGTTCGGCACTTTCAGGTTCAATCTTCATGGCTTCCAGTTTTTTCATCATCGATCCGAAATCTTCCATTGCCGTTGTGATGGTAAAAAATCCGTCATCAAGAACCACATCTTCGGCTCCGGCATCAATCACATCCATGATAAAATCATCTTCAACGAGATTGCCCTTGGGAACGGTAAAAATACCCTTGCGGTCGAAAATAAAACTTAAGGAACCATTCGTTCCGAGGTTGCCATTATACTTGTTAAAAATGGAACGGACATTTGCTACTGTGCGCTGTATGTTATCAGTAGTAGCTTCAATAAACAATGCAACACCGCCGGGGGCATAACCTTCATAAGTAACTTCCGATAAGGCTGCGGAATCTTTATCGGAGGCTTTGCTTATGGCTCTTGAAATATTTTCCTTGGGCATATTCACACCCTTGGCATTGGAAACAGCAAGGCGCAAACGCGGGTTGCCATCGGGATCGGGGCCGCTTTCCTTTACTGCAACAGTAATTTCCTTAATAATCCGTGAAAAGGCTTTTGACCGCTTGGCATCAATGGCGCCCTTCTTTCTTTTAATGGTTGACCATTTACTGTGACCTGACATATGTTATGTGTTGAAGTAAATACAGGGGCGTAAAGTTATAAAAATATTTTTCGATTCAATAAAGAAATATTTACAATCCCGATATACAGGTTTAGGTAAATCAGGTTTCGATGAACTCAACCTGACAATTGAAGAAAAAACAACCAATACTGTCAGACTGAGGGATAATTTTTTATAAAAAAAACAATATAAATGACGTTTTATTCAAGTTCGATATTCAAAATTCGTTATTCATTACTCATTATTTATTTCGTTCAATGTTAGTTATTTAGAAAAATACGTCAATGGTAGTTTATCGAAGAATGACCTGATAAGACAGTGGTTGTCATGCTTCGACTCGCCTATTCGTCGGGCAGGCAGGCTCAGC
>JAZDMF010000326.1:0-17873 GCA_043801235.1 Bacteroidota bacterium
CCTTTGTCCTTGCATATATATATTATGCATGGAAAGTCATGGATAAAAAGAAAATAGATGCTGCCGAAATTGAAAACGACGATCATGCATATTAACTCACTTCTGTAATAATATTGAAAATAGAAAACAGCAGACAGAAAACAAAATATTGAAGGGATAATTTAAGATGTTTATAATGAAAAAAGAAATATTCGCTATTTGATATTTTCAATTTGCTATTATCTGTGTAAATCCATGACATCAGTTTTTATAATCAGAATCTTATAAAATGAATAATATAGCTTCAATATTTTGGTATCTTAGCTGGCCTGTTCTGATCTTTTTTTCATACAAGGTAATAAAAGCAGTACTTGCAGCTTACGAAAAAAAAGAGAAACAGTCGGAACCAGAAAATAAAATATGAACCTGTTCTTCTCAACTGAAATTGATAAAAACCTTATCACTCTCTCTGAAGATGAATCGAAGCATGTGATGAGAGTGCTGCGCTCTGAACAAGGCGATATAATTTTTGTGACCAACGGAGAGGGAAAACTTTTCAAAACAAAAATTTCCAAAAACAAATCCAAACATTGTATCTGTGAAATACTGGAAGAGATGCCCCCTCCCCCGAAACCTGGATACCACCTCCATTTAGCCATTGCCCCGACAAAAAATCACAACCGCATGGAATGGTTTGTTGAAAAAGCCACTGAAATAGGCATCAGCGAGATCACTCCTGTCATCTGCCATAATTCGGAGCGTAAAAGCATACAAGCAGATAGGCTGGAGCGCCTTTTGATTTCTGCAATGAAACAATCCGGACGGCTCATTCTTCCAAGACTAAATACTGCTGCCACATTCGGCAATTTCGTTGAAGCAAAATTCGGAAGCGATAAATTCATAGCATCCTGCATGAATGAAGAAAAAAAATCATTAAAACACATTTACAAGCCCGGCAACAATGCTTTGATCCTTATTGGCCCCGAAGGAGATTTCAATGATGAAGAAATAATAAAAGCAAAAGTTAATGGATTTATTCCTGTTTCGCTGGGAGCAAACCGCTACCGAACCGAAACTGCCGCGCTGATGGCGTGTCATACCATTGCGCTTATGAATGAAGTAAAATGATTTGCGATTAACGATATACGATTTCAGATTTTTTCAAATCTACAATACTTCTAAAATCAACATTCGTTAATTCGCAATCGTTAATAAAATATTATGGAAATAATTTGCTATTTTTTTATTAACTGCGATACTTCTGCAATCAACACTCGTTAATCCGCAATCGTTAATAATAATATATGGTTTGCTATTTTAGTTATTTTTGTAATGTCTTTTGAACTTTCAATGAAAAAAATCTTATTCGTCATATTAATTTTCATTATCGTATCATTTAAGCCTTTTTCGCCGATTATTAAAATAGGATTAGTAAAATACAAAGGCGGGGGCGACTGGTATGCCAATCCAACTTCTCTTCCCAATCTTGTGAAATTCTGCAATGAAAACCTAAGCACCAATATCGATGAAACTATTGACAATATTGATGTGGGAAGCAGTGAAATTTTTAATTATTCATTTGTGCACCTCACCGGTCATGGCAATGTTGTATTTTCAAACGAGGATGTTGTTAACCTCCGGAATTACCTGGTAGGCGGCGGGTTTCTGCACATTTCCGACAATTACGGAATTGATACCTACATACGCAGGGAAATGAAAAAAGTATTTCCCGATAACGATTTCATAGAACTTCCCTTCACTCACGAAATATACCATCAGAAATATGATTTCCCGAATGGATTGCCCAAAATTCACGAACATGATGCAAAAGCCCCGCAAGGATTCGGAATTATTTACGAAGGCAGGTTAGTTTGCTTTTACGATTACGAATGCGACCTTGGCGACGGATGGGAAGACCAGAGCGTGCATAAGGATTCAGAGGCCACACGCCTGAAAGCACTGCAGATGGGCGCGAATATAATTCAGTATGCTTTCACTGAATAGACTTACTCCCAAATTTCAATATATAATTCAATGTCGTTTAGTTAATAAAAAATATTGAACCCTTTTCAGGGTTCATTTTCACATATTTGTCTTTTTCCACGGGTTGCACCCGTGGTTATAATTATTTGACTCCTTCGGAGTCCTATACTAAACGACATTGATATATAATTCTGAAAATATTTTATTGTAATAATTTGACAGTTACTATTGAATTATAAATTCAATTCTTTCTGCGGCGGGATTTAAAATCCCGCCGGGCAATATTATTCAGAATATTTTTATTACGTAGTGGGAATCCTGATTATTTTGAGATTACCATTTTCTTGATCAGCCTGTGTTTTCCTGCGCTTAAAGAATAATAATAAACACCATTTTTCAATTGTTCCGAACTGATACGGACCTCATGCTTCCCCTTTATTTGTTTTCCTTCGTAATAAGCGGCAATCAATTTACCATTTATATCAAAGATTTCCAGAGTAACATTATTTGATTCATCATTTAATTCATACTGCACCAAAGTGAAGTCATTAAAAGGATTTGGCTGATTCTGGCTAAGTTTTAATCCATCAATAAAATAATTATCCTGTACATTGGCAGCGTTCATATCGGCAATGACAAATATACCCAGATCAATATCCATGGCCCAGTTCATGGGTTCCAGCATGGTATGCCATGTATTGTTAGCCCACTTTACCCATGAAAGCTGTGAATACATTGCATCTCCGTCAGTAGTTGATACCAGGCCGATAGTATCATCATCCATTCCCGATATATCAATACCAACAGCATAATCTACATAAACGATAAAGGAGTCGGGGAAAATCAAAAAAGTCAATCCTGCAGTGTCAATCAGCGATGCGGCAAACTTCCTGCTCTGAAAAGCGGAATCGGGTGCATTATTCACCGGCCCGCTGGTATCTGTACCGGGACCATCAAGCCGGTAAAAGTTCACGGAAAGCGAATCCGTATCGTCAATAATTTGCTTTGCTCCTATCCATAATGCAACTCCATGCACAAGATAAGACTGGGGTACAATGTATTTCTGAGCAAATGCTTTATCATTTAGCGGGCTGTTTCCGAAACAATATCCACCGTCAATGAAACTGTATAAGACAGGAGTGCCTGTAGTGAAACTAACCGGCTGCAAGGTATCGGTAGGACCTTTTTCAGATAATACAGAATTGACAGCAAGATTTTTTATTTTGCTTTTATCGTGCTGCCCGAACAGTGTAACTGAAAACAAAAAGAATGAAACAAGAAATAAAATGCTGAATCGAAAATTCATATCAATCGTTTTTTTATTCTATGATGCAAAGCTAAACAAAATTGCCTTACGATAATATCTGAAACACTGACAATATTTATTCATAAGAAAAAGTTTTACTAACCTTTAAAAAAAAGACCGCCTCTTTTTTTGAGACGGTCTCTTTATTCAATATGCACAGTATATTACCTGCTAATTATAACTTTTTTCGTAATAACACCTCTTTCGCTTTCGATTTGCATCATATACACGCCTTTTTCGAAATTGCTTGTGTTAATTTTATATGTATTGGCAATAATATTATTTTCAAATACTATTTGTCCCACAGCATTAATTATCTTCACTTTTCCAATAGCAGAAAGATTATTAATGGTTAATTCATTGTTAACTGGGTTGGGATAAACAGAAACCATATTATTTGCAGTTTCGTTTATACCAACTGTAGCATTAACATTAATATCATCTAACCTCATATAAAACTGATCAGTAACATTCCAGTGTCTGAAAGCAATGTAAATGTTTTGTCCGCCATAAGTTGATAAATCAACTGTTCTTAATGCCCATGTAGTATCTGCGGTTAAAGTTTCATTAAATACTTCAGTAAAATCAGCGGGTGCTGTTCCTGTGGTAGAAACCATTACTGAATAATGTTCTAATGACCAGAGCGGGTCTTGTCCGGCCACCCAATATGTAAGAATAATATTAGCTGCACTAGTCACGTCTAATTGCGGTGTAATTAAATAATTATCCGGTGTCAGTGGTGAACCGTTCCATGAAGCTGAAGCTGCACAAGCTAAGCCACTATGAGCGTAAACAACTGTATTTTGGTACCAATTAACGCCGTCACCATCAGCATCGTTTAATGACCAGCAATCCGGGGGGAAGTTATTTTCAAAACTTTCAGAAAACGGGTAGATGCTAATTGCATTACAAGCGATACCTGTTCCTGATAAAGAGATTGAAACATTACCACCGTTTGTAGCAATAACCGCAGTTTGATTATTAACACCCACAACTGTTGGGCTATATGTAAAAGTAAAAGTAGTAAACGCACCTGCTGCTAAACTTACTGAAGCTGGCACAAAAGTAGTTGTAAAAGGAGCGCTAATTCCTGTTATAGCACTTGATGTTAATGTACCACCACCTACATTTGTTAAAGTAAATGTTCCAGAAATAATAGAACTTGATGTAGCTATACTGCCAGCATTCCAGGTAAGTGGTGTGCCAGAAGCAACTGGGGTAGTAATAGCTGTTCCATCAACCATTGCCCTGATGTTCCAACTACCCGTTAATGCAGGGTTTAAATCAGTCAGGTGGGCCCATGCAGCATTATAAACTATCCAGTTACCATTGGGTATAGCTGTTGTTGCATCATCGCAACCAAAAGGATATCCCCCTGTAACAACACCTTCATAACCAATATATAAATCTGTTGCAGGAATGGGAAATGGAGTAGTTAAAGTAACTGTCTGCCAACCTTCAACCGGTGTAAAAGCCTGGCTATAAACAACCGTTGTTTGGTTTGAATAAAACTTTAACTGTGTAGATGTAACATCAGCTACACCATTAATATAAACTTTTACAGCAGTAATTGTATTACCCAAAGCGTTATGAGGAGTTAACTGAGCTGCGGGGAAAAATGCATGAACTTCTATCGTGGCCGCAGCACCTGTTCCAATAGCATTACCCGTATTAGCACCATCATAGTGTAAAGAGTCAATTATTGCCTTAGTATTGGAAGAAGCCATAGTGTTAATTACCTTTTCTACTTTTACAGCAGATAGGGCACTTCCTGCTTTTTGTACCTGTGCAAAAATAACTCCGCTTATTAATAGCAAAGTCATGAACATGTAAACTTTTTTCATAATGTGTGTTTTTGATTAATACTATATTGTTTTAATAATTTTTTTCCGATGCAAATTTAATAAATTTTATTACACCAAATAACAAAACTGATTTTTTTTGACACCGACTATATTTTTATCAGAAAAGCTTTGCTTACAAGCATAAAAAAAGGCTGCTTTTGGGCAGCCTTTCCTGAATATTTTGTATAAAATTATTTGGTAACAACCATTTTCTTAGTCAGCCTGTGATTGTCGGCTTTCAGAGAATAATAGTAAGCGCCTTCGTTTAATTTTTCCGAATCAATTAAAATATTGTGCTGACCTGCATTCTGTTTTCCTTCGTCAGAAGAAACAACTAATCTTCCGGTTAAGTCATAAATTTCAAGGGTAACATTTCCAGCATTCTGCAATTCATATTGAATCATTGTGCTACCGTTTGAAGGGTTCGGCTGGTTCTGGCTTAATTTGATGCCATCAAAGAAAAAGTTATCATTAATACCTGCAGTACCGTCTCCAAGAACAGCCCAAATATACATATCTAAACTCAAACCCCAGTTTCCTGCTTCTTTAAATGAATGCCATGTTCCATCGCTCCATTTATCGAAAGTCATTTCATCAGTAGCATCAAGATCAGTAGTTGAAACGATACCTAAAGTATCATTACCTGCATTTGTGAAATCCAAACCAATTGCAAAATCAGAAGAAATAGCTACGCTTGGGGTTGTAAAGGGAACAGCATTAAAACCTGTCAGAGCGCTTAAACCAGTATCAATTACATCAAAAGCCAATGGAACAGTAGATAGAATTGTTCCGGGACCAGGCTGGCCTGTACCAACAGTAGTAGTTGCCGTACCTGTCATATCATACAAATTAACTGCAACTGTACCTGGAGTAGCTGTCTGTAATTTAGCACCTACCCAAAATAATGCTTCTTCAACATAAACTGTTGCAGAGTTACTGAAGGCCTGAGCTTTAGCAACATCACCGTAACCGTTGGGGCCGCATACATACCCACCACCTGTTGAAGAATAGAGAGTGGGTGATCCAGTCAAACAACTTGGGGGAACCAAAGTGTCGGTTGGGGTTTTGGTGTACTCAACATTGGTTAATTTTTTTCCTGGTATTGCGGTTCTTTGTGCAAATGAAGCAACTGCAAACACCATAAGCAAAGTCAAAATGTAAATTTTTTTCATAATGTGTTTGTTTTTTGGGGTTTTTAAAAATTGGTTAATACTCATTTTCCGTGCAAAAGTAATATATTTTTTTATACCAAATATTAAAATGTGTGTTTTTTTTCAACAAAAAATGAACTATGCAGATAATAAAAAATTTGTAACTACTCAACCCATTGAAGTGCGAACAAATACGAACTTACGAAGTACTAATCAGTTCGTATGTTCGTAACAAACCGGACTACCTTGCATAGCAAGCGAGGCTGACGACTGGGCAGGTTCGTAGTTCGGTGCAATAATGTAATGAAGAAGACAGGTGCTGAATAGTAACAAATATTTTTCTGAAACGATAATTCAAAAAATAAATTTTATAGAATCAATTTATATATTTTCTATTGGTTCACAGGCACATACAAGGTTGCGGTCGCCAAAAGCATCGTCAATTCTTGATACGGTGGGCCAGTATTTATCTTCTTTCAGTGAAGAAACAGGAAATGCAGCCTTTTCACGTGAGTAGGGCGCTTTCCATTCGTTTGCTGATACAATTTTCAGAGTATGCGGAGCTTTTTTAATTACATTATCCGCTTTATCAGCTTTGCCCTCCTCAATTTCCCTGATTTCTTCCCTGATCATTATCATCGCATCGCAAAAACGGTCTAATTCAGAAAGGGGTTCGCTTTCGGTAGGTTCAACCATCAAAGTTCCGTGAACGGGAAATGCTACAGTGGGTGCGTGAAATCCGTAATCCATAAGCCTTTTTGCTATGTCGATCGCTTCTATGTCGGCGGTTTTTTTAAAGCCGTTGCAGTCGAGTATCATTTCATGCGCCACGCGGCCTTTCGTACCTTTATATAAAATGGGATAATGTTTTTCCAGTCTTGTTTTGATATAATTTGCATTCAGAATAGCCATTTTTGTTGCATGGGTAAGGCCTTCGCCTCCCATCATTTTTATATAAGCGTACGAAATAGTCAGTATCATGGCACTTCCGTATGGAGCGGACGATACAGGCGTAATTCCTTTCTCTCCTCCTGTTTTGATTACAGGATGCGACGGCAGAAAAGGAGCCAGGTGTTCTGCCACGCCGATAGGCCCCACGCCGGGTCCGCCTCCGCCATGAGGAATGGCGAATGTTTTATGAAGATTCAGATGACATACATCGGCGCCTATGATTGCAGGGTTCGTTAGCCCTACCTGAGCATTCATGTTCGCACCGTCCATATACACCTGCCCTCCGCAATCATGTATGATTTTGCATATTTCAAGAATATTTTCTTCAAAAACGCCATGTGTTGAAGGATAAGTAACCATCAGCGATGCTAATATATCTTTATACTGCATTGCTTTTTCGAGCAGGTCATTTGTATCAATGTTTCCATTCTCATCGCATTTTACCACAACGACCTGCATTCCAGCCATTACAGCACTTGCAGGATTAGTTCCATGAGCAGAAGCAGGAATTAAAGTGGTATTCCTTTGTGTTTCTCCCCTGCTGTGATGGTATGCACGGATGACCATCAGCCCGGCGTATTCGCCGGCGGCACCTGAATTAGGCTGGAATGAAACAGCTGCAAATCCCGTGGTCTCGCATAATGCTCTTTCCAGTTCTTTTATCAGGATATGGTAACCTTCAGCTTGTTCAGCAGGAACAAAGGGATGAATATTTCCGAACTCCGGCCAGCTCAATGCAAAAAGCTCCGATGCCGCATTCAGCTTCATTGTGCAGCTTCCCAACGGAATCATGGAGCGTGTAAGTGAAAGATCTTTTATTTCCAGTTTTTTAATATAACGCATCATTTCAGTTTCAGAATGATACGTATTGAAAACCGGATGCTGCAAATATTTTGATTTCCTTGCCAGCGCTATTGGAAGTTTGCAAGTTGCAGCAGGAACAACATGAAGTTCATTGAATGATTTATTTGCAGCTTTTGCAAAAATTTTGATAATGGTATTTATGTCGTTAAGTGAAACTGTTTCATCAGTGCTGATGCCAATTAGTTTATCAGAAATATAACGGAAGTTGACCTGATTTTCAAGTGCTACTTTTCTTATTGTTTCAGACGTAACTCCTGATGGGAGTTCTATTTCAAAAGTGTCGAAAAATTCATTGTTGAGTTGCTTGTATCCTAGTTTATTTAATTCATCCGAAATGATACAGGCGCTTTTATGAATATCTTCAGCTATTTCTTTTATTCCTTCGTATCCGTGATATACTGCGTACATCCCTGACATGATTGCCAGCAATACCTGAGAAGTGCAGATATTCGAGGTGGCTTTTTCTCTTTTAATGTGTTGTTCCCTTGTTTGCAGGGCCATTCTTAAAGCCCTGTTGCCTCTGGCATCAACCGAAACGCCAATGATTCTTCCCGGTATGCTTCTTTTGAATTCTTCTTTTGTTGCAAAGAAACCTGCATGCGGTCCGCCAAAACCAAGAGGCAGGCCAAAACGCTGTGTGGAACCGACAACAACATCAGCCCCCCATTCGCCGGGAGGTGTCAGCAAAGCAAGGCTCATCAGGTCAGCAGCCACAGCTACCCTGGCTCCTGAAGCATGAGCTTTGGAAATAAATGCCGTGTAATCATTTGCTTTTCCATTCAGGTTGGGATACTGTACAAGCGCTCCAAAAACTTTTTCTGTAAACCGGAAAGTGCTGTAATCGCCGAAAATAAGTTCAATTCCCAGTGGTGCGGAACGTGTTTTTAAAACTTCAATGGTTTGAGGAAATAACTGTGTTTCGACAAAAAAAGTGGTGGCTCCTTTTTTTACAGCATCACGGGAACGGGCATTGTAAAGCATGATCATAGCTTCGGCAGCAGCAGTGGCTTCATCAAGAAGTGACGCATTCGCAACAGGTAATGCTGTTAAATCGGAAATCATTGTCTGGAAATTCAGCAAAGCCTCCAGCCTGCCCTGCGAAATCTCAGCCTGATATGGTGTATATGCAGTGTACCAGCCCGGGTTCTCCAGAATATTCCTCAGAATCACCGGGGGTGTGACTGAATTATAATATCCAAGGCCAATGAAAGAACGGAATATTTTGTTCCTCGAACCTAATTCTTTCAGGTGGTTCAGATATTCATATTCATTGATTCCACACTGAATATTCATTGGTTTCTGAATGCGTATGGATTTCGGTACAGTTTGATCCATCAATTCATCAAGCGATTTTACTCCAATAAATTCAAGCATTTTTGAAGTTTCATTTTTCCATGGGCCTATATGCCGTCCGGTAAAATTATCAGTAATCATTGTGTGAAATTTTAATATTAATGGTGTTGCAAATTTATAAGTAAATTGTTATGCTCAATTTTTTTTCTGTTTTTTTTAAAAATTCACGCATTCACCACTCACAAGCTTTAAACAGCAAGAGTTTTTATGTGTCCGGCTTGCGAATTGCATGAATAAAATTTCATCCAATGAAAAAATATTACTTTATTTGCTTTACATAAGACTATAAATTGACTATATTTACATTATAATTGGAAGAATGATGAAGTTCATTACACTAATATCAATTTTACTTCTAGCTGTTTTCTCATCTGAAATAAGGGCTCAGGATACTATCAATCTGCTCAGCGGGAAACAGATTTTCGCAAAAAGTATCTATGAAGAACCCAACAGCTCCGTACTTAAATATGACATCAGCTTTCACGGAAAGGATAAGCAAAGTTCCGTTGACCTGCTGAATATCTATTCGGTGAACTATGCAAATAAAACGAAAAAGATTTTTTACCGGCAGGATTCAGCCATTGGTTTCGAGCTTTCTGCAAAGCAAATGGAATATTTTATGCTGGGCGAACGCGATGCCTTAAAAAACCATAAAACGCCTTGGATCACTGTCGGGGGTTTTGTGGTTGGCGCTGTTGTTACACACTACGTACAGTTTTGGGGACTGCTTACCCCTGTAGTCTATGCTACTGCATTCGGAATTTTCACACCCAAAATTCATTCTTCGCCAAATTTCGGTTCAAACATCACCGGCGATTACAATTACATGGAAGGATACAAGTACACTGCTACCCGTAAGAAAGTAAAGAATGCATTATTAGGAACTATTCTGGGATTTGCGGTATATTCGATCACATCATATGCGATCAATGACGTATTTTAGAAAAACCCGAATTCATTGGTTTTCTTTTATTATCTTATATTCCTCTGTATTTCTTTGAGATTTTTCAGTTTTGCAGGCATGGCAGGATATTTTTTCATAAACTGCAAATTGTTGATTATTTTTTCTATTTTTATTCAGCATTAGCATACTATGTCTTTTGGGGAGGTATTGTTTCCTGATTAATCAAAGGATTTTTTTTGTACAAGTAAAAAAAGAACTGACAGAAAATTACCGAAAATGAAAAAAATATTTTTTACTGCCATTTTGGGATTTTGTACTCACATCGGTTCAGGCCAGAATACCCTGATATTGCATATCGATTCTGTTTGCAATGATATCAATAAACAGATTGAATATGAGGTAGTGTTGCCCCATACCATTTCATATATAGTGAACAGGCCGGCAATAGGCATACAGAGGACAACGCTTGATTTTTATTACAATGCGATGTCGTGCGAAAATTATGACTATGACCCGCTTACTGATAGCGTTGATTACGTCGTACATCCTGAGCTTTACAAGGTAGTAATGAAATATAATGTTGCGGCTTCAGAATTTGTGAGAAAGGAATATTACTATGATAACGGAACCCTGATTTTTTTCGAAGCAGTAGTAAATTCTGTTTATAATGATACGGGAATTGATTCACTCAGGGCTTATTTTGATGGAAGTAACTTACAGAAAATTGAAAAATATAAAAACTCAGAAATATCTGAAGCAACCTCAACCGTAAATGAAACTGCTGAAAACGCTGTTTCTTATGCAAAAGAATATCTTGCATTTTTTAAACAGATGAATGCTCTGGAATACAGACAGCATTAGTGTCAATTAACCGGAGGAAAGAACTCATTGAAATTTTACAGCTCTTAAAATCTCCCTTTTTCCTGCCGGACCCGGAAGTTTTTCTATGCTGAATCCGGATGCTTTTACTATTCTTTTTACACTTCCTTTGGTAGAATATGTAGTAAGTATTCCTCCCATTTTCAGGGAATCGGATATTTTCCTGAAAACCTCTTCCGTCCACATCTCCGGTTGCTTGTCGGGACCAAAGGCATCGAAGTAAACAAGATCGTAATATGATTTATTTATTTTCATGTTCCTTGCTGATATTTGAATTTTATATATTGAAAAAAAATCAGATATCCTGATCTTTTCATTCCAATCGCACCGATGCAGTGCAAGAAAAGATTTATCCGGAATATCAAGTACGGCAGGATAATTCAGTTTCGAATAAATTTCTTCGGGAACAGGATACAGTTCTATACCTGTATATTCGCAAAATATTTTTTCACCGGAAAGTTCAACGAACGTTAGTAATGCGTTGAGCCCGGTGCCGAAACCTATTTCAAGAATCCGGATCTTCTTTTTATCCTGAAGTGCATATTTCAAACCTGCATTGATGAAGATATGACCTGACTCCGAAACCGCGCCATGTATTGAGTGATAGTGTTCATCCATGGAAGGTACGGCAAGAGTATGCGATCCGTCTCCGGTAAGAACAAGTTGTACATTCATAATTTATTTGTTAAGAAGTTCGATCCCGGCTTATTATATAAGAAACGGATTTTTTTTTTATAATAATTACATATTTTGTAAAATATAAAATTACGAAAATTATTTTCTGCTTGGCAATCCGAAAAATAAATTTAATTTTGAGAACCTTAAAAAAATAAAATATGCTTGAATTACTGAATCTCGATAACGTGCTTTTTCTTGATGTGGAAACAGCGCCCATGGTAGCAGAATACAATCAGCTTCCTGAAATATATAAAAAACTATGGGACCACAAAACCGATCACATGTTGAAAAAGCCCGATGACACCCCTGAGACTATTTTTAAGAAGGCGGGTATTTTTGCGGAGTTTGCTAAAGTAATCTGTATTTCAACCGGAGTGATGAGAACTATTGACGGCAGGAAAATTTTCCGCATCAAGTCATTTTGCGGTGATGATGAGAAAAAAGTGCTTGAGGATTTCTGCAACCTGTTAAACACGAGTTTTAATAAAAAGGAGCAGATGCTTTGCGGTCATAATATAAAAGAGTTTGACATTCCTTTCCTTTCGCGACGCTTGCTGGTGAATGGCATTAAACATCCCGCTGTGCTTGACCTTGCAGGCAAGAAACCATGGGAAGTGGGTCATGTTGACACAATGGAATTATGGAAGTTCGGTGATTATAAAAATTTTACCTCACTTGAATTACTGGCTACCTTATTTAATATTCCAACTCCCAAGGATGAAATGGATGGAAGCGATGTGGCACGGGTTTACTGGATAGAAAAAAACCTTGAACGCATTGTTACGTATTGCCAGAAAGATGTTCTTACCGTTGCCCAGCTTATGCTGAGATATCAGGGAAAGCCGCTTATTAAAGAAGCGGATGTTAGTATTACCAAATAAATAAAAAATCCCAAGCCTCAAGTTCCAAGCCCAAAGTCCCAAGAACAAACACTTAAGGCCTCTTGGAATTTTGGACTTGGTGTTCATTCACTCTATTCTGCGTAAAGTGAGTTATAATAAATCCGCTAAGTTTTCGTTAATTAGTGTCTGGAATGAAATAACTTCTCCCGCAGATTACACAGATTAGTGCAGAATTTAATCTGCGAATATCAGCGAAATCAGCGGGAAATAAAATTAATAAAAGGAACATTTCAAACACTTATTTTATCATTATTTTGTAATTGTTTATTCCTGAATGAAGAATCTCAACCTTTCAAAATCGTCATTCATACGCGGACTTCAATGTTCCAAATCACTATATCTTTATAAGCATTTCTATGGCCTGCGCGATAAACTTTCGCCCGAAACTCTTTCAAAATTTTCCCGCGGGCATGGTGTGGGATTGCTTGCCCAGCAGCTTTTTCCAGATGGAATTAATTTAAAACCCTATTCTCCGAAGCAACACGCCCGTTCGGTTGCACGCACTCTGGAACTAATTTTAAATGGCACGAATACCCTATACGAAGCAGCATTCAGCTATAACAATGTGACAGTATTTTCAGATATCCTTCATTTTAAAAACAATCAGTGGCATGCTTATGAAGTGAAAAGTTCGGCAGAAGTAAGTGAAACTTTTGTAATGGATGCATCGCTTCAGTATTATGTTATATCAAACTCAGGGATTGACCTGGCTGCTTTTGATATTATATATATTAATAAAGATTATGTTCGTCAGGAAAAACTTGATATAATGCAGCTTTTCAGATTTAAGGAAATGTTGCAGGAAGCGAAAAATAATTTTCCTTTCGTCCATGAAAAAGTTGAAGAATTCAAAACACTGCTCGCTAATAAAGAAATTCCCGGAATTAATATAGGAAAACATTGTAATTATCCGTACACCTGCGATTTTATAGGACATTGCTGGAAAGAAATTCCCAAACGAAATAATATATTCTCTATTCCTTCACTTCAAAACGAAGAAAAATTTGCTTTGTACAATAAAGGAATATGCCTGGCCGAAGAAATACCACCTGAAACCAGTCTTACTGAAATTCAAAAACTGCAGGTCGGAAGTTGCATAAAAAATGAAGAATACATTGATGTTACCGGATTAAAAAAATATTTTTCTGAAATTAAATATCCTGTTTTGATTGCTGATATGCAGTCGTACAGAGTTGCGGTCCCGCGCCGGAAAAATTCAAAACCTTATCAGTTTATTCCCTATTTGCTTCATGCGGAGCTTATGAATGAAGAAGGAAAAGAATTAAAATCGTATAGTTTTTTCCAGGAAGATGCTTCAAGCCATACTTCTGACTTCTATAAAAATATTATTGAAACATTTAATGAGGCTTCAGTTATATTGATTTTTAACAGGAAGTGTTTTTTAATTGCACTTCAAACCCTTGTAAGTGATGGCTTTCTGAGCCAAGCTCAAATGGAAACCATTGAAAAGAAAACATTTGATATTGAAAGCGTTTTTTATTATAATCTTTATTTTAATCCATCGCTTTCATTAATTCCCGATTTGCATAGCATTGCACGCAGCATTATTAAGATGCGGATTTCGCGTAATCTGATATCATCCGATGTAGTTGCTTCCGATATCTACGATTCGCTGCAGAGTGAAACAGATATGTTCCACGTTGTTGAAATAAAGGAAAAACTCAATGAATATGCTGCATTCAACCTTGATGTCCTGAAAAGATTTTTTAAATATCTGCGCAGCAAAAACCCCGCCTGAATTGTTAATAACTATTTTTGACAAAACTTTATTTAAGCCATAGGTGAATTTGTATTTTTGACGCATGAACGAAATGACAAATAATCCCCAGGACGTATCAAGAAAAAGAGTGAAAAAGGCAAGCGGTATTCCTTCCATTCTTGAACATGGCAAACTGCCGCCCCAGGCCGTTGAACTTGAAGAAGCAGTTCTCGGAGCCCTCATGCTTGAAAAAGATGCGCTGACTGCAGTGATAGATATGCTGAAACCAGAAGTGTTTTACAAGGAAGCACATCAGAAAATCTACAGAGCCATTCTCGATCTTTTTGAAAAAAGCGAACCTGTAGATATTCTTACGGTAACAAACCAGCTGAGAAAAAACGGCGACCTTGAAATGGTGGGCGGACCCTATTTTGTTACGCAGCTTACATCTCGCATTGCATCATCAGCTAACATTGAATATCATACGCGTATTATTTCGCAGAAATATTTGCAACGCGAGCTCATCCGTATCTCATCAACCATTATTCATGATGCATTTGAAGACACAACTGATGTTTTTGAACTGCTCGATTCAGCTGAAAAAAATCTGTTTTCAGTAAGCGAAACCAACCTTCGCCGTAGTTATGAAAAAATGTCGGACCTGATTCGGGATGCTATTGAACAGATTAATAAAGCCCGTGAACACGAAGACCATCTTATTGGTGTGCCTACCGGTTTCATGGAACTGGACAGGCTTACAGCTGGGTGGCAGAAAGCGGATTTAATAGTTATCGCTGCACGCCCCGGTATGGGAAAAACAGCTTTAGTGCTCTCCATGGCCCGCAATATGGCTGTCGATTATAAAAGGCCTGTCGCATTTTTTACTCTTGAAATGAACGCCATTCAGTTGGTGACCCGTTTGATTTCAAGCGAAACACAACTTATTTCCGATAAACTTAAAAAAGGCATGCTTGAAACTTATGAATGGGAACAGCTTCATACCAAAATCGCCGCACTTACCGATGCTCCGCTGTTTATTGACGATACGCCATCGCTCACCATTTTTGAATTACGAGCAAAAGCCCGCAGGATGAAACAGCAGTACAACATTGAACTGATTGTTGTCGACTACCTGCAGCTTATGTCGGGAGGTAGCGATAACAGGGGAAACCGCGAACAGGAAATCAGTAATATTTCACGTTCACTGAAAAGTCTTGCAAAAGAACTTAATATACCTGTAATAGCCATTTCACAGCTTAGCCGTGAAGTGGAAAAGCGCGGAGGTTCCAAAAGGCCTATCCTTTCCGACCTTCGCGAATCGGGCGCTATTGAACAGGATGCCGATATGGTTATTTTTATTTACCGTCCGGAATATTATAAAATTGAATACTTCGAAGACCAGATGCCTACTAAAGATGTAGCCGAAATTATTGTGGCAAAAAACCGAAACGGAGCGACGAAAGATATGAGGTTGCGCTTTATCGGACGTTTTGCAAAATTTACCGATCTTGATACCAGTGAAGAATTTACAGGATACCAGCCATACAGTGATAAGGAACCGCCAACGCTTACACTTCCTTCAAAAATGAATGACATGAAAGATGAGGAAGGAGCTCCTTTCTGATATCATGTCAGATGCCCGTCTGACCGCCCGCCTGAATGACTTAGTCGGGCAGGGACGGGCAGGTAAGACGGCAAATGTCAAAAGTCAAATGTAATAATTCTAATGAAAATAATATTTGACTTAACACATTTGACGTAATGTTGATGTTAATTTTTGTTATCACTATTTTCTGACACATTTTTTAACGTAAATTTGCGTTATTATTTAATGGCTAAATTGTTAAATGGCTTAACTGTTAAATTACTCACAATATTAATTGATTTTTAAAGATGTTCGTGAAATCCCTGCCCGACTTTGTCATTCAGGCGGGGCTACGCTAAGTCGTTATTTAATTTTCGCCTACATCATTAACAATTATCATACAGCAATAGAGCAATTGAACAAGTTGACAAGTAGATAAGAAGACAAGTGAAAAGCAGGCAATTAGCAGCAGTTGGCAGTGGCAGTCTTCAGTCGGAAGTCCACAACGAACAACAAACATCTAACGAAACATTAAACCTTGAACCTTGAATTTTTGAACAGTTAAACAGTAAAATAGTTAAGCAATAAAACAGTTAAGCAATAAAACAGTTTTATTTTACAATTTTATGAAGCGTATATTTTTTATTCTGATTCTGTTTGCTATAGTTTATCGTGCCGGTGCGAACTACATTTTTATTACTATGGGAGAAGATCAGAAAAACCATCTGAAAGCCTACGGCATTGCATATTATACCTTGCTGCAGGATATTGAAGTCAGCTGGCTGCTGAACTATGAAGGCGGAAGTTTTATGTTTCCGTACAGTGATGTTGTGGAAAAAGAAAGTATCATACGGGGGATTACTTATGAAATAATTGCCAACACGCAGGCCAGCGCCATCCTTACTGAAATTTCCGATCCTGAAATAAACATGGATGAGGTGAAGCTTCAGAAAGCCCCTAAAATAGCTGTTTATAGCCCAAAGAATAAGCAGCCGTGGGATGATGCTGTGACACTTACATTGACCTACGCTGAAATACCGTACGAAGTAGTTTATGATAAGGAGGTTCTTGAAGGAAACCTGCCTTTATACGACTGGCTTCATCTGCATCATGAAGATTTTACCGGACAGTATGGGAAATTCTGGGGCTCCTATCAGAGTGCAACATGGTACAAGGAAGATGTTGCCTACAATGAAGAAATTGCTGCTTCTCTCGGATATAAAAAAGTTTCGGATATGAAACTGGCTGTTTCCAAAAAAATTCGCGACTTTGTTGCCGGCGGGGGCTATCTTTTTGCAATGTGTTCTGCTCCCGACAGCTACGATATAGCGCTGGCGGCTGATGGCGTTGATATATGCGAAACCATGTTCGACGGTGATCCTTCCGATGCAGGAAAGCAGACAAAACTGAATTACGATAATTGTTTTGCTTTCACTGATTTTACACTAAGCACAAACCCTTATGAATATGAGATATCAACTATTGATGTGACACAGACAAGAAAAGTGTCATCAGTGAATGATTATTTCAGCCTGTTCGAGTTTTCTGCAAAATGGGACCAGATACCCACCATGCTTTGCCAGGATCATACATCTATCATTAAAGGTTTCATGGGACAGACCACGGCCTTTAAATCGGACGAAGTAAAATCGAATATTCTTGTTATGGGCGAAAATAAGGCTGCCGGCGAAGCCAAATACATACATGGTGATTATGGAAAAGGAACATTTACATTTCTTGGCGGCCACGATCCGGAAGATTATAATCATATGGT
>JAZDMF010000292.1:0-6233 GCA_043801235.1 Bacteroidota bacterium
ATGTGAAAGCTGAATGAAAACCTTATCAAAATCCTGTAACTGCTGCGTATTTCCTTCGGGCTGTATGGGAATATTATTATCGGTAATGGCAGCCAGTACATCAATATCGTCGCTTAATTTTCCTGAAAGCTGCAGATTGAAGCTTGAATTCACCACCACATCCTGGCTGTTGCCAAATGAAATGCCGCGCGAAATGCTTCCGTTTTTGTTCAGCCCGCCGAACGTAAAAATATCAAGCGGCTGATCATCGTAGGTAAATACAAAAGGATTATAGTTTCCTTTTTCATCGGGCACAAGCATATTTGCATCTTTATGCTGATATGTTTCAGAGAAATTATATGGAAATACCTTATAACTGACAAAAAGCACAGAATACAGCATTCTGTAATCTTTTGCCATCATCAGTTTTGATTCGGGAAAAAGAAATATATATTCCGTACTGTCAATCCTGTTACCGTTAATGTTCCGTACAATCAGTGATCCCGGTATGATGCTGAGTGTATCAAGTGTAACAGTATCAGAATTCAGCACAATTTTCTTTGCCCTGTAATTGCTTAGCTGCTGCGCATTCCCTATAGCAGGAAAAAGAAAAATTATAAAAAGCAATATTATATTTTGCTTTAGCATTCTTTAAATAAACAAATGCAAGTTAGGATTATTGCACAAAGGTACCAAACAATAAATATTTCCCGACGGGAAATTTATGTTGAATAAGTATGATGAAATCCCTAAAAATTATTTATAAGGGGAACAAGAAGTTTATCCAGTTTGTTTTTGCAGTTGAATTTGAAAACAGCGGAAATTTCGTGTGAACCACCTGTAGCATTCGAAAGCTTGGAAATGGTTAAATCATAACTGTAACCTATACTTATTTTATTATTCTGAAATCCTATCATTGAGATGAAGCTATCAGGATTTTCAAACCCTGTTCTTAACCCTGCGCCAAATTTTATGTTCCAGATATTGAAAAGAAAGCTCGGTATCAATGCCTCAAAATCCTGCTGTTTCTGGAAAATGACAATCGGAGTTACTTTCAGTATATTTTTAATACTGAACTGATATGATGCATGTGCTGTAATTTTCACAGGTAAACGCGAAGTACTCATAAAACCCACATTTGGTTTATTTATATGATCAAACGCAAAACCACTTGTTAGGTTTTTATATGTTGCAAGAACTCCGACTCCTGCATTGAAGAAAAAACGGGGATTAAAAGGTAAATCAATCGGGGGAAGGAACAGCGATTCATCAATACTTTTTCTTCCCATTCCAATATTTACAGCAGGTTTTATTAATAAATTTTCTGAGCATTTAATATTATAAGCATAATAAACATTTGCATAATGATTAAAAAGCATATTGTGCGAATTATCATACATATAATTGAACCCGAATCCGCCTTTTACCGCGTTTGAATATTGATCGTACGAAATGCTGAATGTTTTATAACCACCACCTGAGAGTTCGGGCCATTGCAGGCGATAGTTTAAAGCAACCCGCGCACATCCTGCACTGCCGGCAAAAGCAGGATTTAAAGCAAGCGGGTTTGAATAAAACTGAGAAAAATGTGGGTCCTGAGAGTTTGCATTTATTCCTATACAAAGAAAACCCACAAAAAATATTTTTTTAATAATTTTCATGCTTCATCTTTTTATTCTAATGACGAAATAAAAAAGCAAACAGGTTGGTTGCAGAGAATATTTTTACTTGAAAAGTTTCACTACATCATTTCCGTTTGCCAGTAATAATAATCCGAGCAGGAAAATCATTCCGACATACTGGGCATATTCCAGAAATTTTTCGCTGGGTTTGCGGCGGAAAATAATTTCATACAGTAAAAATAAAACATGGCCTCCGTCAAGTGCCGGAATTGGCAGCAAATTCATTATGGCCAGAATAATGGAAAGAAATGCAGTAAGGTTCCAGAAAGCTACCCAGTCCCATTCAGCAGGGAAAATTTTACCGATAGAAATAAATCCTCCGAGCGATTCGTATGCTTTGGTTTCGGGCGAGAATAAAAGTTTAAGCTGCTTCAGATAATTACCCACGGCTTTGTATGCTTTTACAGCTCCGGCGGGTATGGCCTGCAGGAAAGTATATTCATGTTTCTTTATCTCAAAATAATTTGTAAGGCCTTTGGACTGTACGCCAATCAATCCGTCTTCAGAAACTTTTACGGGAACATGCAGTGTATCGCTATTACGGGCTACAGCAATTTTTACGGTTTCGCTTTTATGCTTCACAATTTCCGTACGGAACTCATCATAATAGTCCAGGTATTTTTCGTTTACCCCGATAATTTTATCATCAATTTTTAAGCCTGCATCTTTGGCTGCCGAATTTTTTGAAAAATCGCCAATTTCAAAAGGAAAGCGGACACTGATGAAATCGGTTGATTTATGCTTAATGAGTTTGCTTATAAAACCATCGGGGATTGTAACATCCATTTGTTTTTCATCACGGACGACCTGTATGGTTTTTGCTTCTTCAAGAATTATTTCACCCGGAATTTTTTGGAAATCCTCCACCTCAACATTATCGACTGATAAAATTTTGTCACCGTTACACAGTCCCATTTCCAGAGCCAGCGAATCGCAGGCAATGCCGTATTTCATATTTTTTGTCGGCAGGTATTCTTCGCCCCATACGGCAAGCATTACAATGTAAATTACAATAGCAAGCAAAACATTCACTGTAACACCGCCCAGCATAATAATAAGGCGCTGCCATGCAGGTTTTGATCGGAATTCCCATTTCCCTGCAGGCTTCTTCATTTGCTCCTTGTCAATCGATTCATCGATCATGCCGGATATTTTAACATATCCGCCCAGTGGCAGCCATCCCACTCCGAATTCGGTTTTTTCTGTTTCGGGAATTGATTTGTTTTTATTTTTGGTAAAAAACCATACCTTCCATTTACCGTTAATTTTCCTTAATTTGATAAGAGAAAACTTCACATCGAAAAAAAGAAAAAACTTCTCAACACGTGTTTTAAAAAGTTTTGCTGGAATGAAATGTCCCAGTTCGTGGAGCACCACAAGTATGGAAAGGCTTAATAAAAGCTGGACTATTTTTACGAGTATCTCCATTTATTGATTGTATCAACCGGACTGCAAAGCAAGCAATTTATTTTTGATTGTGCAAAAAGTTATTCGCTGCACTGTTTCCGAATAGGTTTAATTTACTAAATAATGGAATAAATTTATACATTTTATGGATACAAAAAAAGGTATATGGATATAAGGTATAAGGAAACAGGGACACAGGATACAATTCATACCTTATACTCTATTCCTTTATACCTTTATTTTACCCTATACCTAATTTGTGTTAAATTAATCATTTCAAGGTATAATTGTTTATTTACAGTATTGTTTAATGACATCCGATGCAGCTTTATTGCCATACTTCAGGGCATTATTCCAGTCTTCACAGGCGGCAATTGTATCGTTTAAATACAAATGTGAAATTCCCCTGTTGAAATATGCCATATTATCACCGGGTTTTAATTTCAGAACAAAGTTGTAATCCTCAACAGACCCTTTAAAATCTTTTTTCATAGCTTTAAGATTTCCGCGGTTGCTGTAAGAATCGGATTCGTCAGGTTCAAGCTCTATGGCTTTACTGATATCTTTTAAAGCGCCGACAGTATCGCCGGTATTGGCTTTCAGCACACCCCTGTTATTATATGCGCGGGCAAGTTTGGGATTAATTTCAATAGCTTTATTGTAATCGGTCATTGCCAAAGAAGTATCGCCTAATCCGTCGTATGCCATGCCCCTGTTATTATAGGCTTCCGAAACATCAGCTTTCAGGCTTATTGCAAGATTCATATCTGCAAGCGCTCCTTTATAATCAAACAATTTATTTTTCACATCGGCACGGTTGATAAGCCCGAAAACAAAGCGGGGATTATATTCCAGTGATTTATTAAAATCCTCCAACGCTCCCTGAAAATCTTCATTGTTGTTTTTCATGTTTCCTCTTATCCAGTAAGCATGAAATGCTTTCGGATTTTTTTCAATGATATCGCTGAATAATGTGATACCGTTTTTCCACATTGCAATGCGGGCCCACGTGATTCCTGAAAAAATTATAGCTATCAGAAAAAACATTGTAAGAATAAGTTTTTGTCGCTTTTTTAACGAAACGATCCATTGACCCGCAATAAAAAAAATACCGATGTATGAAACATAAGAATATCGTTCTGCCGTGAGCGCAAAACCCACAGGAACAATTTGTATCATGACAGACATTACGATAATAAAAAAAGCTGCACCGAATATCAGTTCTTTACTGAATGTACTACGTCTGAGTAAAAGCCATGCCAGCAGCAATAAAAATGGAAGGGATGCAAAATATTCCCATGGTAATGAACCGCCCTGAATATCGGGATAATAATGCATTGCAGAAAGGCCGACCGGAATAAACATCTTCACAATATAAAATATCACTGCATACGAAACAAGGAAAATTCTTTCTATTACGGAATATGATAATGTCAGATCGCTTATAGACTCGGTAGCTTTCTGCGAGAGTATTGCAAGTATTCCGAAAAGAAGGGATAATAAAAGAAAAGGAATTTTTTTAATCAGCAATTTTAAATTATTTTTTTTGCCTTTGTAATAATCAATGAGTACTAAAAGTACCGGTAATGTTACCGCAGCCGATTTTGACAGAAGAGATAAAACAAAAAATAAAAGGCAGATAAAATAATATTTGTTTCCGGATTCGCTTTTCAGATAATACCATAAAGAAAGCAGGAAGGATGAAGTATACAGAATATCCTTAAGTTCCGAAACCCACGCCACCGACTCAACGTGCATAGGATGTACTGCAAACAGAACAGCAACAACAATGGATGTGATATTTTTTCCGCTCAGCTTTTCCGCCAGTTTATATACCAGCCATATATTAAGCAGATGCAGGAGTAAATTCAGCAAATGATACGGAAGCGGAGTTGTTCCGAACCAGGTATATTCAAATAAATAGACCAAGGTTGTAAGCGGGTGGTAGTTCCCGAAATAAAAATTTGAAAAGATTTGCCCTATTCCGCTAAAGCTAAAATCCTTTAAATACGGATTGTTAAGAATATAGTTGTCATCGTCCCAGCTTACAAAATCGTTTGATATGCTTTTTGCATAAAGCAATGCTGTTATAAACAGGACAGCATAAATTGTCCATTTGGGAAAAGAAAATTCTGATGTTTTTTTTACAGCAACTTTGGCGGAATTATTTTTCTGCAATGACTTTGATATGTTCCTGTGTTTCTTGCCTGACATATGAATAAATGCAAATTACAAAGTGAGTAATTAATAAATGTATTCACATTAAAGATATAAGATAAAATGTCCGCTTTTAATTTTTTTATTTTGAATTTTAAAAATTTGCGCTTTGAAATATGAAATATTTTGCATGTTGGATTTTTGCAGGAATTTACTAAATAATGCTTGCTGCAAAAACCCGTGTTTCACTGTCGGTGTTGAAATAATCATCAAGTGTGGGCTTGCCAATGAACGGAATTTTCCCCATACAACTTTCAATTACTTCGGGAATTTTCAGAAAGGAAATCTTTTTATCTAAAAATGCTTTTACAACAATTTCATTAGCTGCATTCATAATGCAGGGCGTATTACCGCCTTTTTTCAGTGCTTCATAGGCAAGATGAAGGCTGCGAAAATTTTTAATATCTGGTTTTTCAAAAGTTAATTGCGGATAATCTGAAAAGCTAAATCTTTTAAAATCAGATTGAAGTCGTATGGGATAACCTAGTGCAAACTGTATAGGCATTCTCATATCGGGCAGGCTAAGCTGGGCTTTCATGCTGCCATCAGCAAACTGAACAAGTGAATGAATTATCGACTGGGGATGAATAATTACTTCAATCTGATCCGGGTTAAGACCAAACAGCCAGTGTGCTTCAATCACTTCAAGTCCTTTGTTCATCATGGTTGCAGAATCGATGGTAACTTTGGCTCCCATATTCCAGTTGGGATGCTTTAATGCCATTGCGGGTGTAACCTTATTCAGCTCATCTGTGATCATGCCCCTGAATGGTCCGCCTGATGCCGTCAGATAAATTTTTTCAATTTTATTTTGAAACTCACCTATGATGCACTGAAAAATTGCCGAATGCTCCGAATCGACAGGATAAATATTTGCACCATTTTCTTTTGCAGCAGTAGTTATAAGATCGCCTGCCACCACCAGTGTTTCTTTATTTGCAAGCGCTA
>JAZDMF010000295.1:0-4771 GCA_043801235.1 Bacteroidota bacterium
ACAAAAAAAACAATATAAATGACGTTTTATTCAAGTTCAATATTCAAAATTCGTTATTCATTATTCATTATTTATTTCGTTCAATGTTAGTTATTTAGAAAAATACGTCAATGGTAGCCTGTCGAAGGGATCGAAGCCTTATCGAAGCATGGTGGGAGGCAAACTATTTTATGCCCTCATTAATAATAGTATAAGAAAGAAAATTTACCCAAATTTGCATAGCATTACATAAATTCAAAGATGACCCATGGCTTTGAAGATTTTTACCGGCATACTGTTTTTTCTGATCGTCCTGATAAGTGGCAACGTGAAAGCACAGCGTCTCGATTCAACAGCGTTAGCTGAAGAGCCGGAATATAATGATCTTTCAGAAGCTTTACAAAATCCGGATAAAGTTTATAAGCTGAATCTTCGAAAACAAAAACTTAAGGAAATTCCGAAAGATGTTTTCAAACTGAAGAATCTTCAGGAGCTGAATGTAAGTAAGAACAAACTGAAAGACCTGCCCAAAAATTTAGATACACTGAAAAATCTGGAAGTAATCAATGCCTCAGCGAATGATATTGATACCCTTTTTGCAGAAATAGGAAATTGCTCGCAATTGAAAAAACTAATACTTAACCAGAATGTTATTGCACATCTGCCTTCAACCATAGGCAATCTCACCCATCTGATCTTTCTTGATATGTGGGGAAATGAAATACAGGAATTTCCAAAAGAAATCTCTAAGCTTCAAAACACATTGAAAGTAGTTGACCTCCGTGTGATAAACATCCATGATGACATGCAGGAGGAAATAGTAAAGTTATTGCCTAATACCAAATTCTTTTTTTCTTTGAGTTGTAATTGCAATTGATTTTGAAATTTGAAATTTATTTTTTTTCTTCTTCCCAGTCGCCATTCTCTTTAATCAGTTCTATCAGGGCATCCAGCGCTTCTTTTTCATCAATGTTTCTGCGAACAAGGTCTTTCCCTTTATACAGATTGATTTTTCCGCTGCTGCTGCCTACGTATCCGTAATCAGCATCGGCCATTTCACCCGGTCCGTTCACAACGCATCCCATTACAGCTATTTTAAGCCCTTTCAGATGACTTGTAAATTGTTTGATGCGTTGCAAGGTTTCAAAAATATTAAATAGTGTTCGTCCGCAGGTCGGACAGGAAATATACTCGGTTTTATAAATCCGCGCACCTGCTGCCTGCAGAATATCAAATGAAGTTTTTTCAATAATTTCGGCAGATACATTTTCGGCAGATAACCAAATGCCGTCACACAGCCCGTCGGCCAGAAGCAGCCCGATATCTGCTGAAGCAGCAATCATAAATTCTTCAGGTTCAAAATCTGAATAATCACGCTTAATAATGATAGGATTTTTGCATCGTTGATTAATCAGTTCAAAAATCATTCTGCGAATTTCTGGAGAAGCATGCTTGTTTTCGCTTTCCAGTACCAGCACTGCCGTGAGATCTTTTTTTATTTTGTCAATAAAATCATCATTCAGGTTGCCAATGTCGGTAGTAACAAAATTTGCCAATGGCGATTTCTTCTTTGAATGGAAATATTCTTTCGCTTCAAATAGCGGACAAATTCCCTGTAAACTGCGATGCCACTGGGCTGCATTAATTATGCTGTTTTCTTTTTCGATAAGTGATTTCCGGAAAACATAATCAGCGCAGTTTGGTTCATTTTCATTCGCATCGGAAATAACAACAGGATTATTATTTTTCCCGATGTTCAGAACTTCATTGGTAAAATGTTTGTGGAACTCAAATGGGTTGACTGGCGATGTTTCAATTTCTTTGATCGGATCATGATTTGTGCGTGCAGTGTATCTGCTGACCAAAATTTTCGCAACAGGTACTTCGGCTTCGGGATCTTCGGTAAGCGAAACACGAATTGTGTCGCCAATTCCGTCTTCAAGCAAAGAGCCAATTCCAACGGCAGAACGAATGCGTCCATCGCTGCCCGAACCTGCTTCGGTTACTCCTATATGCAAAGGATAATTCATCCCTTCTTTCATCATGCGGTTTACAAGCAAACGGTATGCAGTAATCATAACACGTGTGTTGCTGGCTTTCATAGAAAGGACAATATTCCGAAAGTCAAGTTCTTCACATATCCTGATAAATTCAAGAGCCGATTCGGCCATGCCCAGAGGAGTATCGCCGTAACGCTGTACAATCCGGTCAGACAAAGAACCGTGATTCGTGCCTATGCGAATTACAGTTCCGTATTCTTTACAAATTTTAATTAATGGCGAAATGCGTTCGCTGATATTTTCAAGTTCTTTGTTGTATTCATCCTCATTGTAAATGCTGTTTTCCGCTTTTTTCCGGTCGGTATAATTTCCGGGATTGATACGGACTTTTTCAACAATGCGGGCTGCATGCTCGGCAACAGCCGGATTGAAATGTACATCGGCAATCAAAGGTGTTTCGTATCCTTTAGCCCTGAGTTCTTTTTTAATTTTCAGAAGATTTTCGGCCTCTTTCATGCCCGGGGTTGCAATGCGCACATATTCACATCCTGTTTCAATCATGCGGATGGCCTGACTTACGGTGGCTTCAGTATCAAGAGTGTTGGTGTTGGTCATCGATTGTATCCGTATGGGGAAATGACCGCCCATAGGAACATTGCCAATATGGATCACCTGCGTTTTAAATCGGGAATACGCGGTAAGGCTGTTGCAGTATTTGAAATCGGATTCCAAATTTCATATTTCTAATAGATAGACAAAATTAAGCAAAAACAATACGAAAAATTAAAATGCCAATTCAACTTGCGGAACTTCTTTATATAATTTTCCATTAAGAATGCTGCCTGCTTTCTTTTTATTTGCTTCCTAATTTGTATATCTCACCAGAGTTTAGCGGATTTCCAATGAGAAGGGGATGGTATTATTCTTCTCCATGCCATTCAACAAATTTTTGATTTTGTCCGGGTTGTCTGAATGAAAAAGGAGGAGTATTTTTTCTAACAATAGTTTTTATATCATCCCACCAATAAACTAAATGTTTGAACATTTGCCAAAAAGTCATTCCTGTTTTCGGGCTTTTAAGGAAAATAATACCTACACCGTTTTGTATGTACAATTCACGTTGATGGCGTGTAGTTTGAATTTTTCTATCTTGGGTAATAACAATTCCATTTTGTTTTCCAATAAGTGGAATCCATTCTTCGTCCAATATACCTTCGTTAAAAGCTTCTTTTAGTGAAATAACTTCTATAGCCTTTTTTTCCTCTGTATTCAAATGTTCTTGAATAACATTCAAAGCTCTTGCAAGTTGAGTTGCCATGTTCTCATCAATAAATATTTTAAGCGGCTTTCTTTGCATATTCAATTGCATCTTTGACCTGATTAATTGAAAGCTCATAAGTTCTTGCAATAAACTTTATAGAATCACCCGCTTTACACATTTCTGCAAGTACCTCTGCTTGTATATTTGTTCCGGCAATTACTGGTTGACCAAATTTATGGTGAGGATCGCAAACGATAGATCTATCTTTTCCTAATGGCCAAAAACGTTTTGCCAATGCGTTTCCGTCAAAGTCAAGGTTTTTATAGAATTCTTTTATGAATGATAGATTAAACTGTTTAGTAACATCTACGGTATAAATACTACCATCATTTTGTTCAAACAATACCTTTTTGCCATCCGACTTAATATTATCGAGAATAAATTTTGTGGCAAACGGATAAGGTGTTTTAAATTGTTTTGATAAAATTTCATGTGCTTTGATAATTTCTCCAGTATAAACTCCCGACAGATTAAGTTGGTAAAAAGTATAAAGTTCAATCATGGTATAAAAATTTACCGCTTTAGTTAAATCAATATTCCATGAATATTTATTGCCATATTCTTTTCCAAATTTATCATTCCAAAAAGAATTAATCCAACGAAGAACTTTGGGATAAGATATTCCTAATATTGCTGACATATCAGGAATTGTGTATATACCAGTACCTAAAATTGGTTTTGTTTGTAGTGTCTTAAACATTTTGGATTTAAAAATGTAAAGTTACAAATTTTTATACCAATCTTCAAATAAAAAGTTACATTTATATGCTATTGTTCTTGTTCTATGCTACAAACCACAACATTCAGTTCAATATTTAAAATGCCAATTCAACTTGCGGAACTTCTTTATATAATTTTCCATTAAGAGTGCTGCCTGCTTTCTTTTTATTTATGCCACCCCATTGCTTAAAATAAAAAGCAACATCGGCTTTTTTGCATTGTTCTTTAATGTCAATAACCCATTCTTCTTTAATTGGGCGGGAAGTCCGCCCGCTTTCGCCGCCTACAATTACCCAGTCGATTGCTTTTAAATTCATGTTTGGCAGCGCACCAAGCAAAGGTTCGCAACTTAAGAATTTCACTTTTGATTTGGTTTTTCTCAATAAATCTATTCTTGTTGTAACACTTGTGTTTTCTACGGTAACGCCCATCCAGATATTATGAGTCCACTCAAGCCAGCCTTCGCTGTCGTAATACCTGAGCACGTCTGCTCTTTTAGTAAGCACCTGAAAAACATGTTGTGGGTTTTCTTTCATTACGCGGAAAACCTTTTTAATATACGCTATGGGAATATCTTTATGAAACAGGTCACCCATAGAGTTTACAAACACTATCTTCGATTTCTTCCATTTGTAGGGTTCATACAAAGCTTCAGGATGCAGAGTAAGTTCAAATCCGTTTTTATATTTCTCCTGCCCCATTGCCTGCAGCCTGCGCGCCATCACTTCAGCGTAACAATGCTTGCAGCCTG
>JAZDMF010000297.1:0-5475 GCA_043801235.1 Bacteroidota bacterium
CATCTTCACTTACACCGGAAACAATTTGCTGCTTCAGCGAAGAATTTCCTGCAAGGTTATTGAAATACGAATTAAAAAAGGCAAGCGTATCTTTCAGCTCTTTATAGGTTTCCTGAAGCCAGAAAAGATATATCTGATGCAGATTTTTCAGATAGATCTCCGAAAAATTACTAAGATTATATCCATAACAGGTATCCCCTTTATACAAAGGAAATTTTGCGCCATAATTACTCTTTGGCACAAAACTGAAATTTGTTTTTTCCAGAAACGGATGTCCAAAAACCTGGAAAGGAAAATCAGTTCCTCTTCCCACCGAAATTACAGTACCTTCAAATAAACCCAGGGAAGGATAAAGACATACGGCCTCCATATCCGGCAGGTTGGGTGAAGGAGGAACAGGTAGAATATAATAATAGGAATGATTGTAATTATCAACAGTTACATATTTCAATTTGCATTTCACCCCGTTTTTAAGCCAGCCTTCATCATTCACCATGCATGCGTATTCAGCAATGGTTAATCCGTATACAATGGGAACAGGATGCAAACCCACAAACGACAAGAACTCTTTTTGCAAAACGGGTCCGTCAATATAATATCCGTTTGGATTGGGCCTGTCAAGTACTAAAAATTCTATATTATTTTCAGCACAGGCTTCCATAACATAGGTCATTGTTGAAATGTATGTGTAAAATCGAACGCCCACATCCTGTATGTCGTAAACTACTATATCAATTCCTTTCAAATCGGAACTTTTGGGTTTGTAGTTTTTACCATATAATGAAATAACCGGCAAACCTGAGATTGAGTCAATAAAGCTCTTAATATTTTCGCCTGCATCGGCTGTGCCCCTGAAACCATGCTCGGGAGAGAATATTTTTTTTACCTGAATACCCGTTTCTAAAAGACTATCTACCAGATGCACTTTCCCAATCATTGAAGTATGATTGGCAACTACTGCAACATTTTTACCTTTCAGTTCAGGAAAATAAAGTTCGGTTCTTTCGGCACCGTTCCTTATGCTGTCGTCGGTAATGGTTTTTGAATAAACATCTGTCATTTGTGCGCTTGCTTCAACACAAAGCCCGGCAACAACAATGTTCAGTATAAATAAAAAAAGTTTATTCATTTTGATATACTTAAAGTGCAAATATAAATCCTATTTCAGAGAGTTAAAAGAATTTCGTTCAAATTATAAAGATACATAAAGTAGGGATATTTTATTTATTTTTGTGTGAAGAGCGGTAATCAGTTATCGGTGATCAGTAAACAGTAAGCAGTTGGCATGACAAAGTCGAAATAGCAACAAAGCGAATAAGTGAGGGAAAGCGGAAATAAGGTAATCAGTAATCTGTGATCCGTTGTCCTTCGGTAATCAACAACAAGTAACCAGCAACAAGAAACTAGTTTGAACCTCGAACATTTCATATCGCGTAAAATATTTTCTGCTAAAGAAAAAGGCCATCTTTCAAAGCCTGCGGTGAATGTTGCGATTATCAGCATTGTAATAAGTATTGCAGTGATGATTGTCTCGGTTGCAATAGTTACTGGTTTTCAGAAAGAGATCCGCGACAAGGTGATTGGTTTTGGCACACATATTCAAATCACGAAATTCGATTCGAATGAATCGCTGGAAGCACAACCTATTGAGAAAAACCAACCCTTCTACCCTTCTTTTAACGATGTTGAAGGCATCAGGCACATACAGGTATTTGCCACCAAAGCAGGTATAATAAAAACAAACGATGCAATGGAAGGCGCAGTGCTAAAGGGAGTAGGAACTGATTACGACTGGTCGTTTTTTCAGAACAGGATCATTGAAGGAAATGTTCCAAAGCTGAACGATTCCACAAAATCAAAAGATGTCATCATATCAAAACTTATTGCAACACGCCTGAAACTGAAATGTAACGATTCCATACGTATGTATTTTATTATGCAGGACCAGACACAGCCTAAAGGAAGGAAATTTCATATCAGCGGAATCTATGAAACCGGATTAGAGGAATACGACAAGGTATATGTAATCGGCGACATTGCCCAGATACAAAAACTGAACAAATGGAGCAAAACCCAGGTGGGAGGTTTTGAAGTTCTTATCAACGATTTTGATGAGCTTGACAAAATGAGCGAATATGTTTATGAAAATATTTCGTACGACCTGGATTCGAAAAACATTAAACAGTTAAACCCGCAAATATTTGACTGGCTCGACCTCCAGGACATGAACGTAATCATTATCCTCGTTCTGATGATACTTGTTTCGGCCATTAACATGATTTCTACCCTGCTCATCCTGATTCTTGAACGTACTAATATGATAGGCACACTGAAAGCTCTTGGCTCAAAAAACACAGGCATCAGGAAAATATTCCTTCACACTTCGTTTTATCTTATCGGAAAAGGATTGTTATGGGGGAATATTATTGCTATCGGCTTATGCCTTATTCAGAAATACACAGGAGTAATAACTCTTTCGCAGGAATCGTATTATGTGTCACACGTTCCTATCAATCTGAATATTTCCTACATTTTATTAATTGATGCAGGAACAATAATCGTATGCCTCATTATGCTAATCATTCCTTCATTTATAATATCGAAGATTTCGCCGGTGAAGGCGATACGGTTCAGCTAGTGGAAGAAGTTATCAGTGATCGGTAAACAGTAATCAGTCTGCAGTTGGCAAATAGCAAAAGATATTTTATATAAAATAAAAATACAGTATGATGCATTCACTAGAGAGCGGTATCTACCGATAACCGTTTACCGTCACTGATAACCAAATTATTTCACTTCCTTTAAAAACTTCAGTTTTTCTTCAAGAATTTTAATATCCTGCTTCGCTTTTTCAATTTTTTCCAGGAATTCTTCTTTCAGCAGATTGGCTTTTTTGGAATTTGCAAAAAAACCAATATTGTTTTCCCAAAGCTTAATATCATTTTTAATAGTGCTGATACGGTTTATAATAAAGCTTTTCTCTTTATAGATTATCTGGTTCGCACCGGCGGATTGAGCAATATTTTCGAACTTTGATTTAAAGCCGATCGTTCCTTTTTCAACAGGATTGATCTTTAATTTATCAAGATGCTGGTTCACTGCATCTCGGAATTCGCGGTGAAGATCATTTTTATATTTCACAGGCACATGCCCTATTTCCATCCACTTGCGCTGGAACTCTTTAATTATCTTAAGGTTTTCGGAATCATCATCACCAAACCTGTAATCCTTCAGCTGGGCAAGCAATTCATTTTTTAATTTAAAATTTTCTTCTTCCTTGGAATCAATGCTAGAAAAATACAATGATTTATTGCTGAAGAATTCATCGCAGGCCGTCCTGAAACGCTTCCATATTTTATCAGAATATTTTTTAGGAACCGGACCAATTTTTTTCCATTCGTGCTGCAGCCTTATCAACTCTTCCGTGGCGCGCTTCCATTCGTTGCTTCCTTTAACAGCTTCGGCCTGTACGCAAAGATTAAGTTTTTGGTTGTAATTGTCAATCTGATCATCTTTCAGCTTACCGAAAAATTCTTTTTTATTATTAAAGAAATTATCCACTGCAGTTTTAAAACGCTCCCAAATTTCATCGTTCACCTTTTTAGGCGCAGGCCCAATGGTTTTCCATGCATTCAGCATATCGTTCAGAACGGCAGTCTGATCCTGCCATTCCCTTGCATTGTTCAGCGTCATTTCGGCAATCTGCTCTGCCTTTTCGCAAAGAACGGTTTTTGTTTCTGTATTTTTTTCCTGGTCTTCCTGGAGTTTTGAATAATATTCACGGCGGCGTTCGTTCAGTTTTTCGGTAGCATTGCGGAAGCGGTACCATATTTCATCTTTTTTATCCTGAGAAACCGGACCAATATCGCGCCACATATCATGATATTTCTGAAGCTGGCGAATCGACCTGACGATGGATGTTTCCAAAAGAAGTTCCTCTGTTTTCTCGCAAAGATCCATTTTTGCTTCAAGGTTTTTTTTCAGGTCAAGGTCTTTAAGCTCCTTGTTAATTTTTACTTTGTCAAAAAACTTTTCTACAAGAAAATTATAGTTCTGCCAAAGGTTGTTGATTTCCGTTTTAGGTACAAGGCCTATCTCCTTCCAGCGTTCCTGAAGGGTTTTAAAAGCGTCGTAGGTTCTCTTCAATTCTTCATCTGAATCCACAAGTTGCTTCAGTTCATCCAGAATCTGAAGTTTAATTTTCAGATTTTCCTGTTTTTGTTTTTCCAGTTCTTCAGTAAAACGGGCCTTTTTATCTTTATATATTTCAAAAGCAGCATTGAAGCAATCTGTAAGTTCATCGGAAACAACACAGTAATCTTCTTTCTTTCCCCCGTTGTCGATAAACTTCTGAAGTAAACCCTCTGAATGCAGTTTGTTCTTTTTCAGAAAAGCAACCTTAATGAGAGCAACATCTGTTTTCATATTATTTACGTCATCAGCCTTTACGGTTTCTTCAAGAAAAGCAACCAACTGTTCGCGTTGCATGGAATCAAAATCCTTACCGGCAGGTTTTACCTGCTGTTCAATATCGCTGATAAGTTTTATTGTTTCTTCAACCTGCGCATCGGTGGGATTTTTTTCAGGCGAAAAAGTAATATCGGGGTTTTCTGCTTTAACTTCATCCTTTAACAAGGCAGAAATTTCATTACTTTCATTTTTCACATCCTGGCTGGTCTTTTCAGTATCCATATTGTCCAGGTTTTGAAGGTCGCTGTCTTCCATACAAAAAAAATTATGTACTAATTAAAGTTTTGGTTTATATAAACAATAACTCCTAAAGAGGATTATTTATTACCGGAATGAACCGGAAAAGCATCTATAAAATACAAATATCATTGCAAAAATACACAAATAGTGAATATTTCAAAACTTTATTGTCTGGAATATATATATCTGGCTTTATTAATAATGTATTGTTCTTTGTGTTTCTTTGTGGCTTTGTGTCTTAGTGGAAAAAAAAAATACAGCCACAAAGGCACGAAGACACGAAGGTTCACTAAGTTCAAAATTTAAATTACTATACTAAATTAACAATGCCATATATCTTACCTGACGTGCTTCGTTGCCGGCCTCTCTATCAAGGCCAGATTAGACAAGGTGAACTGTACGATCCCCAATTTTTTTTTTATTAACAGAAATTTTGTCTGATAAGCGACAAGATATTTTTATTTAAAACTCACTTATCAACTCAAGTTACGCAGTATATATTGAAAACAGAAGATAGTAAATTGAAAATTTAAGTATCTAAAAAAACAGATAATGAAAATCAAGCAAATATTTGGTATGTGCTGTAATTGGAATATAACATTAAATATTAAGCCAATGACATGTTAATTGTAAAATAGTTTCTTTTTTAATAATTTCGAATATCCAACCTGCCACGCCAGCCAGGTAAAGCGGATGAAACAGAGAAATGAAGAAAGGGTTTTTTGATTTTTCAAGAAGTGAAATGCGAGGAGTTTTAAAGAATCA
>JAZDMF010000347.1:0-10500 GCA_043801235.1 Bacteroidota bacterium
TTACATGATTGATGAAAAAATTCCTTCGGCAAAGGCGTCATGGCAGTATGGACTTTTTTTACCGCTTATTACCTTTATTGCACTTATTATTGCAAACCGGTTCATAAAAAAAGATGATAAACTTGTGAAATCGTCTGACAGATTGAGGTAGATAATTACATTCTTGTATTTTATCTGTAGTGATTATTTGGAAACGGTGTTACTGTTCAAGTATTTAGTCAATAGGTTGCGCAACTGGTTTGGTAAAAAGTTAAAAGTTTATTGGAGAAAAACCAAGAACCAAAGATTATTAACCAGTTCAGCCGATCAACTTTTATATCAAAAACCTAAATTGTTTCGCTTTAATTTAAACCGGTAATTGTCATGGAAGAGATAAAGAAAAAAATACGAAGTTTTCAGGATCTGGATGTTTACCAAAATTCCTATGCTGCGATGCTTAAAATTTTTAAACATATTCTTCCGAAACTTCCGTCTGAAGAGAAATATGACTTGAGGGACCAACTTCAACGTTCATCCAAGGCGGTTCCACGATTAATTGCCGAAGGACATTCCAAAAGACATCAGAAAAAAGGATTTCAAAAATATTTGGATGATGCCCTGACAGAATCTAATGAAACGATAGTTTCAATGTCGCAGGCGAGGGATTTATATCCGCAATTTATAGATGTTGATATTTGTAATGAATTAATTTCTTCATACGATATAATCAGCAGACAAATATATAACCTATCGGTTGCATGGACAAAATTCACTGAACAAAAAAACACTACTAACCAATAACCATAAACATTACCAGTAGCTCAACCCATAAACTATTATCCACGAAGTATCAGAAATTTTAGAAAACCTGAACAGTAACAAAATAGTATTAATTTTATACATCAATAGCAAGTTTAATGATAGGTACTGTCATTTTAAAATACAGAATAGAAACACTTTTAGGCAGCAGTTTGCTTGGTGATATTTATACAGGGATACATATTGAAACAAAAGTAAAAGTAATTATCCGCTGCATAAATTTCCAGTCGACTGCGAACATTGAAGTGAAGCTAAGACTTAAAAACGATCTGTGTCTTTTATCTCAGATCAATCATCCGGGCATTGCAAAGATTTATGATCATTCCGAATCGGGCAGCAATCTTTTCATTATTTCAGAGTTTATCGAAGGCAAATCTTTAATTAAGTACCGCGAGGAGTATAAAAATTTTTTCGCCCATATCATACAGGAAGGTTTTTATTCCGGTCTTCTCGGTATTTTTTCATTGGTTCACAGTAAAGGCATTGTTCACGGGCATATAAAACCCTCAAATATTCTTATCACATCCGATGATAAAATTAAAGTTATAAATTTTGGATTATCCGATTTCAGTGAAATAAAAACGGAATACTCAAATAAAAAAAATAATAACAACCTGGCTGCTATTATTTATTCAAGTCCTGAACAATTACAAAAAAAATCCATTGACCAGAAGTCGGATATATATTCCCTCGGCGTACTTCTTTTCTTCCTGTTAACAGGAAAGAATCCTTATCAGACCATTTCTGATGATGATGAACTTATAAAAATGATTATCAGCGAACCTTTCCCCCTGGATGTTAAAAATACGGAAGGTTTGCCCGAAAAATACATTGCAATAATTAAAAAGGCCACAGAAAAAAATACCGAAAACCGTTTTCAGAATTGTGAACAGTTCAAAGCTGCTTTCAATTTTCCTGCTCAACCAACGACTGTCGAAAAAAAAACAGAAGTTAAACCTGTAACTCCTGTTATTGTTGATAAACCAAAACCTGTTTCAGTACATTCGGAAACACCAGTTGCGCCACATAAAACAATGCCTGTTCAAACGGGGAGCACTTTTAACAAAAGCCAGTATGGTCAGAAAAATGTATCTGCTGCCAAAGGCTTGTCCATCGGACTTGGCGTAGTAGTTGCTGTTGTTTTAGTAACATTTTTGTCAGTTTTTATTAATTCAGAAAAAAAGACAGATACTGATAATAATTACACAGAGCAGGAATATCAGGAAAATATGCTTGACAGCATGTTGAACCAGCAGGAACATCTGCTGGATTCAATAAATAAAAGCATCGATACCACAATCTCAGATTCCGTTTATGTTAAAGCTGACCAGATGCCTGAATTCCCCGGGGGGAAGGACAGTTTTACCAAATGGCTGAAGAACAATGTGCATTATCCGCAGAAGGCAAAACAGGCGAATATTAAAGGTGATGTTACAGTTTCATTTGTAATTGATGAAAAAGGAAAACCTACGGATGTAAAGGTAGTAAAGGATATTGGCGGCGGCTGTGGCGAAGAAGCTGAGAAATTAATTGACAGGATGCCCGGCTGGAAGCCAGGAAAACAAAACGGAAGAAATGTGAAAGTGCGTTTTGAAGTGCCTGTTATATTTGGGCCAGAGCAATAATTTTTGCATTCAGAATTATTTTATTCCGAAAAAAATCATAATACTGTCCACTTCCGAATCCCAGTAGTCATAAGTGTGTGCTGCTTCAGGCTTGCTGAGTTTTATTTTCAATGCGGGATGATATTTCTTCAGTGAGTCGTAAAATTCAATGGTCTGTGCAGGCGGAACAACTTTATCAATGGTTCCATGTCCAAGGTAGATGGGTGTTTTAAATTCTTTTATTCTGTTCACAGGATTATCAGTGGTATGCCAGCGTTCATTGTGGGTATAATATGCTCCGTAATATGCCGTCATCAGGTTATCATCCGGCATTTGCACCTGGTCGTAATCGCCCGAAAGGGCTGCGGCTCCTTTAAAAAGGTCAGGATAATCAAGTAAAACCAAGGCAACACCACGGGCGCCTGTTGATAAACCCACAATGTAATTGCTGTCATTTTCAAGCAACAGACTGTAATTTTTTCTTAATAATGGAATAAGGGTATCCGAAAGCCACGAGCGGGTAGGATAAACAAGCCATTCGCTACGGGTTTCAGGATAGTCCTGATCCTGATAAACACTTTTACCCATATCGGGCAGCACTACATAAAAGCCATGTTCTGTAACTTTGTTGCAGAGGCTGGTTTTGTTGCACCAGTCATCAGCAGGAAAATTCCATCCGTGTAAAACAAGGAATGTGCCTTTTGATTTTTTAACAGGAACTTTAATAAAAACTTTTCTGTTATCAATAATAAGCAGGGTATCATTAACAGGACCGTTCCTTTTTATTGCCTTATTAGTATCCGGTTTAATTGAATCAGCCAAATTATTTGATTCCTGTTTTGTTGTAAATGCCGGAAAAAAAACAAAAAGAGAAACAAAAAGAATCACAACAATTACCGAAGTGATGATAATGAAATAAAAACGTTTATCAGTGTTCATATCTTAGATATTTTTCAGAATATACTATGAAGTGTCGTAGGTTGCGGTTTATTTACCCTCCTAAGTATGAATGGTTACGAATCTACGAATTGCGAAATTTGTAAGTTCGGAAGTTCGTACAAAACCTACTGCCGGCAGGCAAGTTCGTACTTCGTTGGGATTTGTAAAAAGGTCAGTCAATGGTCGTTTGCATTATATATGTAATAATTTTTTCTTTATCATCGGGATGAAACCATCGAATTTCCTTGTTTTTCCGGAACCAGGTTAACTGACGTTTCGCATATTTCCTTGTGTTAATTTTAATGTTTCCGATAGCCTGTTCAAGTGTAACTTTTCCTTCAATATATTCAAATAATTCATTGTATCCAACTGTGTTCAGGGCATTCAGATGACGGAAAGGAAATAATTCGATAGCTTCTTCAACAAGTCCATGCAGAATCATTGAATCTGTTCTTTTGTTAATAATTTCAATAAGTCCGTTTCGTTCACGGTTCAAACCTATAAATAAATAATTGAAGTTTCTTTTTTTCTTTTTCTTTTTTCTGAGGTAAGAATATTTCATACCTGTAGTCATGCATACTTCAAGGGCGCGGATAAGGCGTGCAGGATTTTTCATATCGACCTGTTTGTAAAAATCAGGATCAAGATTTTCAAGCATTGCCCTGAGGGAATGAATCCCTTCGGTTGCATGCAGGTTCTTAAGATAGTCGCGTGTGGAAGCATCAGGATCGGGCAGATCATCAATTCCGTTTATGACAGAATTCATGTACAATCCGGAACCTCCCGACATAACAACCATGTCATATTTTTTAAATAAACTGTCAAGTTTATCAATTGCATCGTTCTCGTATTTCGAAACATTGTAGTAATCATAAATGGAAAGGTGTCCGATAAAATGGTGAGTTACTTCTTTAAGTTCAGAAAGTGAAGGAGGGGCGGAGCCGATCTTTAATTCTTTGTAAAACTGCCGTGAATCGGAAGAAATAATTTCTGTATGAAACTTTTTTGCAATATCAATACTGAGTTTTGTTTTGCCAACAGCCGTGGACCCGGCAATTATGATCAGCAGTCCAGGGCGTGTCATGAAATAACCTTTCGATTTTGACTTGTTCTTTTGTCATTTTTCTGCGTTGCAAATTTTGCAAAGAGACGCAATCCGCCAATAGCGGATGCAATTTGCGCCTTGATAAATAACAAAATTACTTCGTCAATTCTATAAACTTTATTTCTTGACAAGCCCTTATCAGAATTTGTCTTCATCAAAGCTTTCGCTTACTTCGCCGCCTTCCTCAACAAAACCGCCCACAATGTCAGCATCTGCATATAGTTCGCTGCCGTCGTTTTCATCATCGCTGCCTACAATAGAATTTTCATAAACAATTTCTTCTTCATCAAAATCGGCAGGAATTTTTATGGATTGGGCACCATATCTGGGAATTTCACCTGATTTTTTTACGCAGCGCGGATATTTGGCACCTTTTTCCATCGGGATAATCTTACTCAGCTCGATGTAAAATTCATACATATTCAGGAAATCATAAACGTATATCATCCGCTGATGGGGATCGTCGATAAACTGGCTGAGTTTGCACTTATTCATTATGAGAGGAGCATTTTCCTGTTTTTCACCGCTGCTCATATCAATAAGAGCAATTTCTTTCCTGCGGTTCCATCTACTGTCGCATATGTAAAAAGAGGCAAGCTCCTTTCCGCTCAGGTCGGTTGCCTGCAATATTGCATTGTGAAAACTTTCAAAAGTGTCACCTGCGGTGATTTCGATATCTCTGTAAAAATCATCGATATCTTCCAGCATTATCCTGAATTTGTATACGTGCATGATCTTTTGTTTTTAAGTTATACCATTACTCAGTATGTTTAAGTTCATAGATAAATTTGCCCGCCTGAATGACGTAGTCGGGCAGGGTATAATGCCGAAATAGTATCTGTTATAGGACAATTTATTGGACTATTACAGATACAGCATCGGTATTAAACAAAACTACGTGTAAAATAAAAAAATAATTACGATATAAAGATAATGCTAAAAAAATAAAATATCAACATTTTTTTAAGATTTTTTTTATACAGGAGTTAATATTTACCTGAAGTAAATATATGTTGAAGCAGTTTTTTGCTCTGAAAGGGTTTAAATCAGCAAAAAATCGGTATAGGGAAAATGAAGGTAAGGCATAAGGTATAAGTTATACGGTATTTCCATATACCTTATATCCTTATACCATTTTTGTATTCATGAATAGTATTTTTTTTTTTAGTACAGGTTAAAGATAAACACTGTGGGAAATTTAAACTTTTTTCAGTCCCAGTTTTCACCTTCTTTCAGCATGAACCGGAAGGCTTCTTCAAAAGTATTTACTATAGTTCCGTCAAGAATAGCTTCACATATTGCATCTTTAATGATGCCCACTTCACGGCAGGGAGGAATATGGAATGTTTTCATTATCATTTCGCCATTAACGGGCGGCTGCCAGTTCCTGAGCTTGTCACTTTCTTCAATTTCGACAAGTTTTTTTCTCACTGTTTCAAAATTTTTCAGAAATCTTTTAACTTTTTCCGGATTTTTTGAAGTAACATCCGCTTCGCAGAGTAGCATCAGGTCATCTGTTTCATCGCCTGCATCAAATAAGAGCCTGCGAATTGCAGAATCAGTTACATTTTCTTCGGCAAGTACAATCGGGCGCAAATGAAGCTGAACAAGCTTTTCAACATATTTCATTTTTTCATTCATGGGAAGTTTCAGCCTTCTGAAAATTCCTGACACCATTTTACTTCCGATAAAGTCGTGTCCATGAAATGTCCAGCCTGTATCGGCATCAAATTTTTTTACAACGGGTTTTCCTATATCGTGAAGTATGGCAGCCCATCGCAGCCACAGATTATCCGAAACCATTGAGATTTTATCGAGAACCTCAAGGGTGTGATTAAAATTATCTTTGTGTCCTTTGCCTTCCATCACCTCTATCCCGCTAAGGGCAGACATTTCAGGAAATATTATGTCAAGCAGACCTGATTCTCTTAAAAGATGAAAACCTGAAGAAGATTTTCTTGAAAGTATAATTTTATTCAGTTCTTCACTGATTCTTTCCTGTGAGATGATGCTTATTCTTTCTTTCATTGAGGAAATCGCATCAAATGTTTTTTCCTCTATGATAAAGTTCAACTGTGTTGCAAAACGGATAGCACGCAGTATGCGGAGAGGATCGTCGCTGAATGTCATTTCAGGATCGAGTGGGGTACGGATAATACCGTTTTCCAGGTCTTCAAGTCCATGGAAGGGATCGTTCACTTCGCCGAAATTTTCTTTTTGCAAACTAATGGCAAGTGCGTTTATAGTAAAATCCCTTCGGTTCTGGTCGTCCTGTATGCTGCCGTTTTCGACTATGGGTTTTCTCGAATCGCTGCGGTACGATTCTTTGCGGGCGCCGACAAATTCTATTACCATGTCATTGTGACGGATCATAGCTGTTCCGAAGTTTTTAAAAACATTAACAGTAACATCAGGTCCTAATCTGAGGGCCACAAGCTCGGCCAGTTCAATACCGCTGCCTGAAACAACAATGTCGATATCTTTACAGGAACGTTTTAAAATCAAATCGCGCACAAAGCCGCCGATAACAAATGCTTTCACTTCCATATGTGAAGCTGTCTCTGAAATCAGATCAAGTATTTTATGTTTTATGGTAAGCTTCAATTTTTTTTATTTTCTGAGAACTTCATAATCCCCGTTATTGAAAAGTTTAATGATAGTGGATGGCCTGATTTCTCTTATTTTATCCTGGCCGAGATCAACTATGTAATCCACTTTCTTTTTTATTTCGGAAGAAATTTTGTTGAACAGCAGTGCAGTGGGTTCACCTGAAATATTGGCAGATGTGGAAACGACGGGTTTTCCGAAAAAGGTGATCATTTGTTTGCAGAATTCATCACGTACAATCCTGATAGCTATGCTGCCATCGGAAGCAATCACTTTTTTTGCAAGATTTTTTGCTCCCGGATAAATGAAAGTTGTAGGCCTGTCCATGCTGTTCACCAGGTCCCATGCAATATCGGGGATGCCGGATACATAATCCTTCAGCATTTCAGTATCACTTACCAGTATGATCAGGATTTTGCTTTCTATACGTTTTTTTATTTTATAAATTTTTTCAACAGCTGCCTGGTTTGTGGCATCGCACCCAATCCCCCAAATGGTATCTGTAGGGTAAAGGATGGTGCCTCCCTGAGTGAGAACATTTACTGTTTTGTCAATTTCTTCAAGCATGATTAATTCTCCTCTGCTGATGCAATTAATTTTTTGTTATCGATTGAATAGGCGCATTCAAAATGATTTTCAGGACATGCTTTAAACCCATGCAACCCGCAAGGCCTGCATTCCATTTGTTGCCCGGTTTCTGCAATATACGACTTTTCAGATAATGGACCAAAGCCAAAATCCGGAACCGTAGAGCAGAATACTGCTGTTACAGGTGCATTCATTGCAGACGCAATGTGCAAGGGTGCAGAATCATTAACATAATTCATCACGGCATCACGCATTAATGCAGCTGTTTGCAATAAGCTAAGATCTCCGGCAAGATTCAGAGCTTCCGGCAGGCCAGAATCTTTAATGATTTCATCGCATAAAATTTTGTCGTTATCCGAACCTACTAAAATGATTTTATATTTTTTATCAAAAGCTTTTATTAGTTCTATCCATTTTTCAGCAGGGTATTGTTTAGTGAACCATACAGAAGCAGGCGCTATGCATATATATTCCTGCGTTTTGAACTCCTGAACTTTTTCAAAATCATTTTTACCGGGGTATAGCCTGGGTAAAAATCTTTCTTTATTTCCTATAAAATCAATTAATGTAAGATTCCTGTCAATCTCATGAACAGGATGATCAGCCTTTCCTATTATGTGTTTCACTTTGCGGGAAAAGAAAAGTGAAAATGGATTTTTGCTGAAACCGGAAGTTTTTTCAGCTCCCGAAAATGCTGTAAGAAAACCGCTGGAAGCAAAGCGATGCGTGTTGACTATAAGATCGTATTTTTTTGATTTTAGTTGTTTTCTTATTCTGAAAAGATTCCTGGTTTTATTTTCTTTTTTGTTCCAAATGATAACTTCGTTTATGAAGGGATGATTTTCAAGCAGCGTTTCATTTCCTTTACGTAACAAAAAATCAATTTTTGCCGAAGGAAAAATATGATGAAGTTTTTCCACCAGCGGTGTGGCAAGTACCACATCGCCTATGAATGCGGTTTGTATGATAAGTATACGCTCCAAAGTAAAAGGATATTTTACAAAATTACAATTATGATTGAAAGGAATTGAGTTTTGAGCTAAAAAATTATTCAGTCCTCAGATAGCTGATCACAACAGAATTCAATTTTTTGAAATTTTCGTAAACCGCATCGGATAAACTCTTCCTTATTTTGAAAACCACTTTGCATGTCATTTCAAAATTCGTTGATATGATTTCAGCATTTTTATCTTTCAGGGTTTTCATCACTTCATTCATGATGGAGTAATCATAAGTGATCTCATACACATCATGTACATTGTGTGTAACTATATTTGCTTTGTTTAATGCATCAGCAGCGGAAGTTTTATAAGCATTTATTAGTCCGCTAACACCAAGAAGAGTACCTCCAAAATAACGTGTTACGATAATGATAATATTCGTCAGGTCTTTCGATTGTATTTGTCCGAATATCGGCCTGCCGGCTGTTCCGGAAGGTTCACCGTCATCGTATGTTCTGAAAATTGACTTATCAAAACCTATTCTGTATGCATAGCAGTGATGGCTGGCATCGTGATATTTTTTTCTTATTTCAGACAGAATTTTTTTCGCATCTTCTTCAGAACTTACAGGATACGCTCTTCCAATGAACTTGCTGCCGCGGTCACGGAATGTACCTTCTGCATATTTTTCAATGGTTTGATATGAGTCATCGAACATCATATTTTATTTGGAATTTGGGGCTTGGATCTTTGGATTTTGAATTTAGTAATGGTTCTTGTATACCTGCAGCACATCCTTCTCAAACATAATCTCTTCATTTACTTTTGCATATAGAACAGGCGCTTTAACTCCCTTGCCAAATTCAATAGAGCCTGTAAATACTCTTGCTTCATCCCAGATGCTGTTGTCAATGAAGGTTTGGAGCAGCATGGCGCCGCCTTCAACAATCACAGATTGAATATTCCTTAAATATAGTTCATCACATATTTGCTGAACAATATTTTTTGAAAAGTGGATGGAAATGTATTCAACATTATTAAAGTTCTCTTTTGAAATGCCAGTAAATACAAGTGTTTTGACAGTTCCATTAAAAACATGCAGTGTTTCGGGCAGGCGAAGTTTCCGGTCAAGAACAATTCTAACAGGATGCTTTCCATTCCAGAATCGTGTGGTTAATTGAGGATTATCAAGCAAAACAGTATTTGTTCCAGCCATGATCGCCTGTTCTTCGCTTCGCCATTTATGAACCAGGGGCCTTAGCTTTTCATCAGTTATCCATTTTATTCTTGGAATTTCTCCGTTTTTTCTTTCCATATCAATGAATCCATCACTGGTCATTGCCCATTTTAAAATAATATAAGGTCTTTTCCTTTGATGGAAAGTGAAAAATCTTTTGTTCAGTTCCATGCATGAAGATTCCAGAATACCTGATTTAACTTTAATTCCCGCATCCAATAATTTTTTTATTCCCTTTCCTTTAACAATAATATTTGGATCTTCGGTTCCAATAACAACTTCGGGAATTTTCATGTTTAATATCAGATCGGCACAGGGCGGAGTTTTTCCGAAATGGGAGCAGGGTTCAAGATTTACGTACAAAGTGGATTTTTCCAGAAGACTTTTATCATGAACGGAATGGATTGCATTCACTTCCGCATGCGGGCCCCCGTATTCATGATGATAGCCTTCTCCGATGATCTTATTGCCATGAACAATCACACAACCCACCAAAGGGTTGGGAGCAGTATATCCCAGGCCTTTTTCAGCCAGCTCAATACACCTTTTTAGATAGATTTCGGCTTTCATTCCATTTCAAAATTACAATTTTTCGTTAATTTGCTGTTTGGTTATAAATTCTATGAAAGTCGGCGAAGCAATACGGATAATCTCATCATCACTTGCAAACATATACGATGA
>JAZDMF010000390.1:0-2492 GCA_043801235.1 Bacteroidota bacterium
AAATCCGCCAAATGATGGCGGAATTTCATATTTTATTGATAATCAACTGACAACATTTTGGGACACCCAAAAATAAATAACTTTGTAGTAATATCAAGGGTTTCAGAGGGTGTCCCGAAAAAGTGCGGAAGACAGGAAAGAAATCAAATCCAAGCACTCCGTGCATTTTTTTTTGTTTTATTCCAATTTTTTCAAACAAGTTTGAAAATTGTTATAAAACAAAAAACCCGCTTCGCGGGATTTGATTTCTTTTGCGGAGAGAATGGGATTCGAACCCATGAAACGCTTGTGACGTTTACACACTTTCCAGGCGTGCGCCTTCGACCACTCGGCCATCTCTCCTGATCAGATATTTTTGGAATGGCAAATATATAGAAAAAATAGAGAGAAAAAGATGGAAGTAATAATGGTTGTTATACAAAAATTATTTCTCAGAACATCGGCCTGCCTCTTCCCGCATCATCGCCGCCATATAAGCCGGTATATCTTAGCGTAATTTCTAAACCTCCCAGCCCATTTGTGACTTGATTTAATCCGGAAATATTAATATCATAGCTGAATCCGAAAGCATATTTATCAAGCTCAAGAAATGACGAAAGGATTAATGCATCCTTAAAGCGAAAGTGCCCGCCAATATATAAAGCTCTTCCTTTGATATAACCTGTATATTTTGAAGCTTCCTGCAAATTATATTTGAAATGAGACCCGATAATAATTTCTTTGGCCGATCCCTGAAAGGCAAGCATAAATCCGGGAATCACCGATAAGGTAGTGTTTTTAATTCCCATCGAAATTCCTCCGTGCACTATGTATTTTGAATACAACCTGTCGGTGTTTCCGGTAAAAGATTGGTTAGGACGGTTGGCATGGAAAAAAGCCAATCCGATCGAAGCTTTCAAAGCATTGTTTGCGGTTGTGTACATTTCACCCTTTGCGAATGACCATAATATACCGGCAGAAATGTCGGGGTAAAAAACTGAACTTGCCAGCGATGTTTCGCCCGTGGGCAGTGCAGGATTGTATGCCATTCCATCATACTGGCTGTCCCATGTCATGCCTGTGCTGCTTAAGCTTTTCTGGGCAAAGCCTCCCTGAATGCCAACGGCAACATTTGTATATTCGCTCATTTTCTTGATGCTTGAAAATGACAGATTGAATTGTGTGGTTCCCATTCCGGCTTCTCCTGCGCGGTCGTTGTAGAACTGCAAACCCAGTCCAAGGAAACCTGTCTTCCACTTTTCTTTTAAAAGGCTGAAATCGCTTGAAAAAGCATATGTACGGTAAGGTGAAGAAACCTGTCCCCACTGATTTTTATAGTTCGCAGTAAAACGCATATCTCCGTTAAAAGCGCCTGTGTTTGCAGGATTCAGTGTTAACGGGGCATAATTGTATTGAGAAAAATGTACATCCTGGCTTAATAAAATTCCCGGAGTGAAAAGTACAAGAAATATGATATATTTTAATGTCATTTTTTTCATAATCATTTTCTTTTGAATGTTTACCGTATCAGATTAATATTGCCCTGTTTCGAAGTAGAAGTATTATCGTAAAGGGTTACATTTAAATAAAACACAAAAACACCCGTATTCATCGGCTTTCCTTTATAGGCGCCATCCCATCCTTCAGTCAGATCATCCGAATAGAAAACACACTCACCCCAGCGGTCGTAAATGGCGAAATCGAGCATTTTAATGCAATTTCCGCGAACGTATAATACATCGTTGCTCCCATCATTGTTCGGGGAGAAAGCGGTAGGGATGAAAATTTCACCGCAATTCATTTCGATTGTAACCAAAACAGAATCGGTGGCCGTACAGTTTGATGAATCAGTAACTGTAACGAAATAGGTTGTTGTTTCAGTTGGCGAAGCTATAGGGTCCTGGCAATTTGTGCAGCTTAACCCGGAAGGCGGTGACCATGACCATGAAGTTCCTCCGGCGACATAAAGCTGTGCAGAGGTTCCTATCGTAATGGATGTGTCGTTGGAAATTGTAATGGAGGGAGTGGGACTGACATTTACCGTAATGGAAGCTTCATCGGTGCATGTGCCACCGCTGGAAACAGTGACGGTATAAGTAGTCGTGCTTAATGGATTTATAAGAATAGAAGATGATGTTTGACTTGTGCTCCAAATGAACGATGTTGCCCCGCTTGCTGTAAGCGTAGTGTTTTGGCCGCTGCAGATAAGCGTGTCACCTGTTATTGCTGCTGTAGGTATGGCATTAACCGTCATAGTGATAGTGTTTGAAGTAGCCGTAGATGGCGAAGCACAGGAAGCATTAGAAGTCATGATCACTGTAATCACATCGCCATTATTCAATGTGGACGAAGTGAAAGTGGATGAATTAGTACCTGCATTAACTCCGTTTACCTGCCATTGATAGCTGGGCGTTGTCCCGCCATTGGTAGGTGTGGCGGTAAAAGTCACGGAAGTGCCAACACATATCGCTCCCGACGGAACCGCTGCAATGCTAACCGATGGAACAACTGAT
>JAZDMF010000394.1:0-11331 GCA_043801235.1 Bacteroidota bacterium
CCTGAATTATGAAACGATTCCATGCTTTCATGAATAAATGGAGAGGTATAAGAAAAAGCCATTTTTACCTGGAATGAATCTGGAATTTCATTTTGCAGCACATGAACAATTTTTTGTGTAACCCTGATAATAGGTGTTCCACCAATCAGTTCATATTTCTTCCAGGATTTTTTATACCTGCTGTTGCTGATAATAAAAGACAAAAGGATACGGATGGTTTTGCCATATGGCAAGATAAAAGGGTCATTAAACATACGAGACAGGAACATCTTCATTTCCTTCAGGGATGAAGCCCCGCCCATATTTACCAGCAAAATTCCGATCATACTGTTTTGGAATAAATTGCTTCACACTGCTTTAAATCAGGATCCAGTGCCATTGCAATAATTCTTGCAACCATCTGGCCTTTATCAGATACGGTAATACCATTTTCATCAATCTTTATCAGACCGTCAGCCTTATATTCGCTGAACTTTGTGATATCGAAACCTATAATATTTTTTACCTCTTTAGAAGAGACAGAGAATTGCTTTGCTATTTCATTAAAGATCAAAAGCCCGTTACACATGATGCTGTTGATGACTGCACGGACTATCTGCTGATTCCTGTTCAGTTTAAAACCACGTTCAATAGCAAAGCCATCTTTTTCCATGGCTTCAATATATTCACTTATACCTTTATGATTCTGCGCATAGGCTCCCCACAGTTGAGAAATGGACGAAGCGCCGAAACCATAGACCTGTCCTGTTGTTTCAAGCGTGCAGTATCCCTGGAAATTCCTGTGTAGTTTTTTATTTAAAAATGCTTTTGCAAGTTCATCATCGGGACGTGCAAAATGATCAATCCCTATTGGAATATATCCTGCCTCCTGCATTTGTCCAATGGTGCTTACCAACATTGACATTTTATCCTTCGCATCAGGCAGACCTATTCTCTCGAGTTTTTTTTGTTCCTCTTTTACCCAGGGTACATGAGCATATGAAAACGTAACCAACCTATCCGGTTTTATTTCCAACGCTTTTTTTATGGTCTCAGAAAAACTTTCTACAGTTTGTAAGGGGAGTCCATAAATAAAATCAAGGTTGATTCCCTGGAATCCTTTTTTCCTGAGATAATCAACTACATCTTTTACCGGATGTTTTGGTGCGCGACGGTTCACTACATCAAGAACGTCATCCCTGAAATCCTGTATACCAAGGCTCATGCGGTTAAAACCCATACCAGCAAGCTGGTCGATATGGCTGAACTCAAGATATGCAGGGCTGCATTCAATTGCAATTTCAGCGAAAGATTCGATGGCAAATTTTTCCTTGATAATATCCATGATATTCCTTATATAATTCATGGAAATGGAATTAGGTGTGCCACCGCCCCAATGGATCTGCGTCACTTTTCTTTTTGCATCAAGCAAATCGGAAACATTTCTGATCTCCTGTTTTATAGCAGTCAAATACCTCTCCAGCACTGGCTTCTTCTGCCCTACCACTGTATTACATCCACAAAAATGGCATCGCACAGGACAAAAAGGAATATGAATATATATAGAAATATTCTCCGGTTTCCATGAATTTGACTCAGCCAATTCGTTTACATAATCAGCATTTGTAAAAGCAGTGTGAAAAAAATTTGCCGGAGGATAGCTGGTATACCGCGGTCCTGAAACATTGTATTTACTAAAAAATTCGCTGCCGATATTCATTGTACTATTTCCTTTTCCAGTTTGCTTCCTTTATCCAGTCGACAACCAGTTTTGCATTTTCAAACGGAATGCCCGGAACAAAGCCGTGTCCTAAATTAAATATCCAGTCCTGTTCCTTTGACCCGAATGGAATATATGTTTTAAGCTTTTTGACGATCGTTGTTTTATTTGCCATCAGTAGCCGCGGATCAAGATTTCCCTGCAGCCCGATTTCAGGATGTACAAGTTCGCGTGCTTCTTCCATTGGCATCTGCCAGTCGATGCTAAGGTAATCTGCGTCCTCGGGTTTGATCTGCTTTATTCCATATCCTAACCCTTTTGGAAGAAAAATCAAAGGAGTACCAGTTTTCATTATTGCGGCCGAAATTTTTCTTACATAGGGCATGGCCATCTCGAAATACAATTCTGAAGGAATTAATCCTGCATGTGTTTCAAAAATCTGAAAAGCAGCAATGCTATGCTTCACCTGGTTTAATGCATATTCTATAGAAAGATCAGTAATAACATCAAGTAATTTTTTCGACAAATCTTTATTCTTATAGAGCAATGTAACAGCATCAGGAAATGTATGATTTGTTCCCAGTCCCTGAACCATGTAGCACAATGTCGTAAAAGGTGCCCCGCAAAAACCTATCAGCGGTGTGCCGGAAGGTTTTGTTTTGTGGATCTCATCAATCACTTTATAAATATATTCCAATTTTGAAGCATCAGGTTTCAATGAAGGCAGCGGGTCATCTATATCCTTGAGCGCATTTTTAAATTTGGGTCCTGAATCAGAAAAGTTAAGTTCCATTCCCAGTGCTTCCGGGATAACCAGGATATCGGAAAAAAGAATCGCAGCGTCAACACCCAAATCATAGATGGGCAACAGAGTGACTTTAGCTGCCAGAGCAGGATTCCGCATTAATTCATGAAATGTATTATGCTTCCGCATTTCCAGATAGGAGGGCAGAACTCTTCCTGCCTGCCGCATGAACCATACAGGAGGACGGCTGGTCTTTTCGCCTTTTAAAGCTTTTTCAAAAATTGATTGACCCATTTGTGATAATATTATTATGATAATTTGATGTCATTCATAAGCTATAGAAAATAGATAACAGCAAAAAGAAAACAGCAAATTGAAGAAAAAATATTCATTTATTTTCTGTTGAGTTTTGCAGTTACAAGTGAACTACTGAATATTTTAATAAATTCAAAACTTTCTTGTAACAGGAATTTAAAATCATTATTTTCCTAATTTATCAGGTTTGTTTTTTTTATTAAGAGAAGCCAGAAATATGATTCTCTCACCTCTTTCAGTACCACTTGTGTTTTATGAATGAAATCTGTTTTGGATTCCGCGGCAACAGATTCTTCATAATTTGCTCCAGAGGAGGATCCAGCTCGAAATAATTGATCGTAAATATGTCTTCCGGTGTATGTTTTGCAAAGAAATTTTTTAAGCATAATAATTCTTGCTGCAAATACTAAAAGCCGCTCAGACATTAATTCGTTAAAATTATTTTTACTATTTTCCAATTAATTTTTTACTGTTTGCTATTTACTATTTGCTCTTTGCTGTATTTATCTTTTACTGAATTATAGTTTTTTCAATGCTTCAAGATTAGCAGCAAGAATTGTGTCGATATCATTATTGCTGTGTGCATAGGATACAAACAGGCATTCAAACTGCGATGGTGCAAGATAAATCCCGCTTTCCAAAACCAGCTTAAAAAATTGAGCGTATCTCTCCGTATTCGATTTCATGGCATCATCAAGAGAAGTTACCTTGCTTTCTTCTGTAAAAAATAATGTCATCATTGAACCAACACGGTTAATCACACCATGAACACCAGTCTGTTCAAGGTTTTTCTTCAGTCCCATTTCAAGCTTTGCGCCTTTGCGTTCCAGTTCACAATAAAGATCAGGAGTTTCTTTGATAATCTTCAGCATTGCAATTCCTGCTGCCATCGCTAACGGGTTTCCTGACAATGTTCCTGCCTGGTATATCGGTCCGGCGGGAGCCATCATTTCCATTATTTCTTTTCGTCCGCCATAGGCGCCCACAGGAAGGCCACCGCCAATGATTTTGCCAAGAGTGGTAATGTCAGGTATGATGTTGTAGTATTCCTGTGCTCCACCTTTTGCAAGACGGAAGCCTGTAATTACTTCATCAAATATCAGGATGGCGCCATATTCTTTTGTAATAGTCCTTAGTCCTTCCAAAAATTCTTTTCGGGGAACAACAACACCCATATTTCCTGCAACAGGTTCAACAATAACTGCTGCAATATCTTTTCCCCTTTCAGCAAAAAGTTTTTTTACAGAATATAGATTATTGTATTCGGCAATCAATGTATCCTGTGCAATACCTTTTGTAACGCCGGGGCTGTCGGGCAAACCAAGTGTGATTGCACCTGATCCTGCTTTAATTAAAAAACTGTCGCCATGACCGTGATAATTGCCGGCAAATTTAATGATGCAGTCACGCTTAGTATATCCACGTGCAAGACGGACGGCACTCATCGTTGCTTCAGTTCCTGAATTGACCATGCGCACTTTCCCAATGGAAGGAATCATTTCAATAATTAACTCCGCAAGCTCAGTTTCAAGTTCCGTCGGTGCGCCGTAGCTTGTTCCTTTCAGAGCAGCCTCATTTATTGCAGACAAAATCGCATCATGAGCATGCCCGAAGATCAGCGGGCCCCATGAAGCTACAAAATCAATATATTCATTTCCGTCGATGTCGGTTATACGGGAACCCTTGCCCCTGCTTATAAATACAGGATTCAGCTTTACACTTTTAAAAGCCCTGACCGGGGAATTGACGCCCCCGGGTATTGAACTTTGCGCCCGGCTGAAGGCTTCTATACTTTTAGTGAATTGCATAAAAATATTTCTCCAGACTTATTTCCTTCCGTTCAGAATATTTGCAGCTTCTACTGCATGATATGTAATAATGATATCAGCTCCGGCGCGTTTGATAGATGTTAAAATCTCCATCATCACTCTTTCGCCATCGATCCATCCTTTTTCCGTTGCAGCTTTGACCATAGAAAATTCACCGCTGACATTGTATGCCGCCACAGGCATCCTGAATTCATTCTTCACCCTGTAAATGACATCAAGGTAACTGAGCGCAGGCTTTACCATAACAATGTCGGCACCTTCAGTAATATCAAGTTCCACTTCGCGTATGGCTTCATCAGAATTAGCAGGATTCATCTGGTAAGTTGCCCTGTTTCCAAATTTCGGCGCGCTTTCAGCTGCTTCCCTGAAAGGCCCATAAAACCCGGAAGCATATTTAGCAGAATACGACATGATAGGTATTTTCTCATATTTATTCTCGTCCAATATATCGCGGATAGCAGCAACCCTTCCGTCCATCATATCGCTGGGTGCCACCATATCGGCACCTGCCCTTACCAGCGAAAGGGCTTGTCTGGCAAGTGTTACAAGAGTACTGTCATTATCAACGTCTCCGTCGATGATAGTTCCGCAATGGCCGTGCACAGTATATTCACAATTGCAGATATCAGCAATCACATATAAATCCTTTAATTCTTTCTTTATTGCCCTGATTGCTGTCTGTACAATGCTATCGTCCTTACATGCCAGGCTGCCATCATCATCCTTGTGTGCAGGAATACCGAAAAGCAGCACTGCCTTTACACCAGCGGCATACACTCTTTTACATTCTTCAACAAGAAGTTCGACGGAAAACTGATAATTTCCGGGCATTGAATTAATATGATTTCTGACATTCATGCCTGAGCACACAAACAAAGGCATTACAAAGTCATCCACTGAAAGCCTGGTTTCAGTTACCATTTGTCTTAAAACTGAATTGTATCTCAGTCTTCTTAGTCTTGTTTGGGGGAATACCATAATATTTGAATTTTAGATTTAGGATTTTATTTATTTGTAAAATTCAACAATTGATTCACAAAAACCTTCAGCATTTGATTTTTTTGCAGTAACCAAAGGTTTAAAGCCTGCATCAGTAATTGCCTTAGTGGTTGTGGCACCAATACTTGCCATTTTAAGTTTCTTAAGTAATACAGGTTCTATGAAAGAACAAAAGTTCCGAAAAGTTGACGGGCTTGTGAACAGAATGAGGTCATACTGATTTTTCTTTACTATTTCCAAAATGTTTTCATCAGCCTGCTTTGGCTTTAAAGTATCATAAACATTGATCCTTTGTACATGGTTATCCTGTGAAAGATTATTAAATAAGGTATCATCCGCAAGGTTCCCTAATGCAAGAAGAATTTTCAGTTCAGAAGGATTTTTCTTCTTATAAAAAAGTGTGAGCATTTCCTCAGAAGTATTTCCTTCGCTAATGAAATTTGCTGAAAACCCATAGTATTCCAGCTCCAGTGCAGTCTTACTTCCAATAGCAGCAATCTTTAATGCTTTAGTCAATTCAGTGTGTCCATTTATTTCAATCAGATGTTTGAAAAAATATACAACACCATTTCTGCTGGAAAAAAACAACCAGTCAAAAGAATCCAGATTTTTTAAAGTTTCTGTTTCTGCTGTTTTCAACTGTGAAGTATTCACCTCGATCATAGGCAGTGAAAGAACTTTTGCGCCCTGCGCCTGCAATAATTCAGGAAGAGTGTCACCGGATTCCACAACTCTGGTTGAAATGATAATTTTATTTTTCAGGGGTAAACCGGAAATCTTTTCTGTAAGATTTACATTTCTTATTTTTTCAAGAATTTCTTTTCCACCTCTATTGTATAGGCTTTTTGCGAGATCTGTTGAAATCCGGACAGCATTGCTTACATCACCGGTAGCAGAGTCTTTATAAAAAGGATTGCCATCAAGACCGGCAATAAAACCAGTTATACTGAATTTATCACCAGCTATTTTGCTGTAACTTCCGACAGGAATCTGGCAGCCACCTTCAAGGCTGCGCAGGAAAGCACGTTCCGCTTCTGTGGAAATCCATGTGTCGCGGTCATTAATTTCCGAAAGGATATTTTCAATAAAAGGATCGTATTCCCTGATCTCAATTGCAATAGCACCCTGGCTGCAAGCGGGTATCATAACTTCCGGATCTATCAGCTCGGAAATGTATTCATCCATGCCCAACCTCTGCAATCCTGCAGCGGCCATTACCATTACATCGCAGAAACCTTCCTGCATTTTCCTGATACGGGTGTTAACATTTCCTCTGATTTCAACAATCTTGAAATTACTGTTTATTCTATGCAATTGCGCTTTTCTTCTCAGGCTGGAAGTTGCAATCACATCACTACTGGTGAGGTCTGAAATTTTTCTGTTATCAGAACAGATTATTGCATCCCTTATTTCGCCACGTTTTAAAACAGCGCCCAGTTTAGCGCCCCGAGGAAATACAGTCGGAAGGTCTTTCAGGCTGTGAACTGCAATATCTATTTCATTATTGAAAAGGGCAATTTCAAGTTCTTTTGTAAAAAGTCCTTTATCGCCTATTCTGGAGAGTGGAACATCAAGAATTATATCTCCCCTGGTTTTGATAACAGCAATTTCAAAACCAAGTTCTTTAAATTGCTTTTCCAACTCCTCTTTTACTCTGTACGCCTGGTATAATGCTAACTTGCTCCCCCTCGTGCCTATCCTGACAATGGTTTTCATTCTAATTTTGCTCAAACAATTTATTGACTAAATTAACATATTCAAGCTTACGCCCGTTATCGGTCACGGAAATTACATTTTTTACCATCATCTGAATAAGCTTGTTTGTTACGATTTCACCATATTCCGAGATTTTTTCATAATCAGAAGGTGTGTTCCTTTTGAATCCTTCAAACTCAGTAATATTGATTTTCTTAAAACGGTTGCTGATTTTTTGAATTGCAGGGGTCAGGTTTCTTGTACAAAGCCAATCCATAAACTCGGCAACACCTTTTAAGATGATCTCTTCTGCCTGAATAATCTTATCCTGTCTTTTTTCAATATTATCAATAATGACCTCGTTTAATGCATCAATATCGTAAACATGAACATTTTCAATCTGTCCGACTTCATGGGCAACATTGCGTGGTACAGAAAGATCAATAAATAAAAGAGGTGTGCCGTTTCTTTTCTTCATGGCATTTTGCACAATGCATTCGGTAAATATTGCTTTTTTTGATGCAGTGGAACTAATGATAATGTCGTTTACAAGAAGCAATTCCTCTAATTTTTCGAATTCTTCAGCTTTTCCATCATATTTCTCGGCCAGTTCAACGGCTTTCTCATAGGTCCTGTTAACGATTGTAAATCTGGAACAATCTTTTTTAATGAGATTTAATAAGGTAAGTTCGCTGGTTTGTCCGGCGCCTATCAATAGAACAGGATGCGAATTTAAGTTATGCAGTTTTTTTCCGGCCAGTTCAACACCTGCATAGCTTATTGATACGGCTCCATGGTTGATGCAGGTTTCAGTTCGGATCTTCTTGCCCATTTCGAATGCCTTATTAAACAATCTGAACAAAACACAACTGAAGAATTTATTAACCTCACTGATACTGTATGCATTCTTAATTTGTCCGACAATCTGGTATTCGCCTAAAGCCATAGAGTCAAGGCCGGAAACCACACGGAACAAATGGCGAACAAGATCAGTATTGCTCTTATGATAGAAATGTGAACTTACATCTTCATTTACATTCCTGTAGGTAAAGAGTGTATCTTTAACAGTTGAAAAAATCAGGGATTGATCATTTTCATCTGTCTCAAAATATATCTCGGTACGGTTGCAGGTAGAAAGCACCAGCGCTCCCTGAACTCCCTTATCCTTAAGCAAAGGGATAAACCTTTTAATATCCTCTTCGCAGAACACAAAGCGTTCTCTCACTTCGATCGGGGCAGATTTGTGATTCAATCCAATTAATCCTATCATTCATGTAGTATTATAAAATTTATGCTGCAAAAATAAAAACAGAATCTGAGGAAATTCTGAAGTTTTAAGCCAAAATCAATCTTTTTTTATAATAAATTTTCAGGGGCATTTATATATTCAACTCATGCCATACAGAATTGAAGTAAATCATATTACTTTCATAAATTTACACTGATTTAAATAATTGAATACCTGATACTAACACAAAAAATAATAAAAACCAAAACTATGGTCAGGAAAAGTTATCAAAAGCAACTGTGCTGTGAAAAAAAATAATGAATAACCTCGCATCAAGATGCGAGGTATCGAAAGTGCCATACGCACAAACAAAGTTATGCGCCCCAAGCAAGGGGGTGGGATATTGACTCTGAAAAAAGACAAAATAAAGATTATCAGGAAAAAAATGACAGGTCAGGATGGTATTTTTTAAAATAAAAAAAGGAATTCCTATGAAAAGGTTTCAGGATTCTTTTTGAAATCAACTTTTATGCAATGCATGTCATTTTTATAAACGTAGTCCAGTTTAAATCCGTACACCTCACAAATTTTTTTGACAATAGACAGTCCCAGTCCAAGCGATTCGGCGGATGAAGAAGATTTCTGAAAACGATTAAAAAGTGTTTCTGCATCAATTTTATGTTTGGAGCCGGTGTTCGAAATTTCAACCTGATCCTTTAAATAATCGATTACCATGCTTCCGCCCTCTCTGTTATGTCGGATGGCATTTTTAACAAGATTCGAAAAAAGTATCTCAGCAAGGTAAGGGTTCATATGCACGGATGCAGGTTCCTTAGTGTTTCTTATTACATTTATTTTTTTAGAAAGAATTAAATCTTCAAGGTTTCCCAGCTGAAAATCGATCAGGTTTTCAGTGTCCATCTGTTTTGATTCAGGGAACTGCCCGTTTTCAATCTTTGCAAGAAGAATAAGAGTATTGTTCAATTTTGAAAGCCGGTTGGTTGCCTCATATGCATCTGATACTGCCCTGAGCTGATTTTCCTTCAAATCGCCCGATTGAAGCAACAATTCCATCTTAGCATTGATGATGGCAAGTGGAGTCTGGATTTCATGGGAAGCATTTTCCGTGTATTCTTTCAGGTTAACATAATCCGTCTGTATTTTATTGATCATAGCGAGAAGAACCTTGTTTAATTCGTCAAACTCCTTGACATCCGACTGTTTCAGCTGGAACTGCTCCTGAGAATTCAGGTTATATCTTTTGATTTTATCAATCGTATCATAAAATACATTCCATGCTTTAAGCGATGCGCGCCGGTTCATTATCAGTAATAAAATAATGATAAGAAACACCAGCGCCGTCATGATAATAAAAATCCTGACGATGAGGTTATCGGTTTCATCAAGCGATTTAAAAATCCGGATTTGATAATTCTGCCCCTTATGAATTGTGAAAAAACTTAACTGACGAAAAACAGTATTTTTCATGTTAAACGGATCGTAAATCAATGTGTCGGAATATTTCACATCGTTTGCAGAACCGCCGTAAGGAATAATAATTACTTTTTCGTCATACCGCCCAAGTATCTTCCCTGAAGTCTGCAATGAATCGAACCGATGCAATATGCTGTTCTTTTTCTTTGCCAGCTCACTGTTTACATTTTCATCAATCTGCTGCCTCATCAGGTAGTAAAAGGCAAATATCCCAAACAGAAAGATGAATAATGAGATGGATAAAAAGTTAAGGTTTGTTTTAGTCAGCAGTTTCAATTTATATCAAATTTATATCCTACACCGTAAATGGTTTTTATGTAATCCTCGCATCCAAGTTTCAGAAGCTTATTCCGGAGGTTTTTTATGTGAGTATAAATGAAATCGTACGAATCGTTCGCATCCATATAGTCGCCCCACAGATGTTCAGCGATGCCCATTTTAGTCAGAACCTTGTTCTTGTTGGAGAGAAAAAACAGCAAAAGCTCATATTCTTTTTTCGTAAGAATTACTTCTTTATCATGAACGAATACGCGATGTTCATCAGGTAAAAATTTCAGTTCGTTTATCATGATCTGATTGCTTCCTTTGAAATTGATGCGCCTGTTTATTGATTTGAGAAGGGCGTTAAGTTCGGCCAGTTGAAAAGGTTTGGTAAGATAATTATCTGCACCTATCTCAAGACCTTCAATGCGGTTCTCCAGCGAATTCCTTGCTGAAACAATGATTACTCCTGTATCTGCCGATTTTTTTTTCAATAACGTTATCAGATCAAGTCCGCTTCCATCGGGCAGGTTAATATCCACAACGAGGCAATCATAATGGTACAACTCAATCTTTTCGATTGCATCCGAAAAAAGATTTACTTCCTCACATACGTGGCCTTCTCCTGAAAGATATTCAATGATGGATTCAGCAAGGGCTTTTTCGTCTTCTATTATTAGTATTTTCATTCTTTGAAAAAACGAATTAATATAAAGGCTCTGCGAACTATATAATTACAAAGTTACGATGTTTAGAATTATTTCAATGAAATGCGCCTATAATAATTATGCATGAAAGGAAGGATTCAGCAAAATCAAACAACACAGTGAATGCTTCATGTTTGTTCCATAACTCAGGTTAAACTATGATATTTTTTTTCGTAAACCTATTTTACATATGCATAACAAAACCTTAATTTTTAATCAAAGGTAAAATTATTGATATTATTGTTCCTTTTCCTATCTCAGATTCTACTTCTATTTTCCCTTTGTGGCTTTGAACAATACCGTAAGCAATTGCCAGGCCCAAACCAATACCCCTTTCTTTATGCTTTGCCGAAAAGAAG
>JAZDMF010000411.1:0-14731 GCA_043801235.1 Bacteroidota bacterium
TGAAGAATCGTTTCATAAACTTACAAAAAACAAATAATTTTTTAGAGATACAGGATTTTTTATATTTTTGCACTCTGATTGTGGAAAGATTTGATAGATTGCAACCACGTTAAAAAATGCTAAAACTGTAGTTTTAGTCCCTCTTTCATCACTTTCCCCTAATCAAACCATCATAATTTAAGGAAAATATTGTATTAAATCATAAATCATAAATCGTAAATCATTATGGGTTATTTATTCACATCCGAATCTGTATCTGAAGGCCATCCCGACAAAGTTGCCGATCAGATTTCCGACGCATTGCTTGATGCATTTCTTGCCATCGATCCTGAATCGAAAGTTGCATGCGAAACACTTGTCACTACAGGCCTTGTTGTATGTAGCGGTGAAGTAAGAACTAATGCGTATATTGATATTCAGAAAACAACAAGAGAAGTTATTAAACGAATCGGATACACCAATGCCGATTATAAGTTTGAAGCAGAATCATGCGGTGTAATTTCTACCATTCACGAACAATCCGATGACATATTTATGGGTGTCGACCGTGGCGATATCGAAAACCAGGGTGCCGGCGACCAGGGAATGATGTTCGGTTATGCCTGCAGGGAAATGGACAACTTAATGCCTTTGCCTATTGAACTTGCACATATTCTTTTGCAGGAACTGGCAGCCGTCAGAAAAGAAGGTAAACTGATGAAATATCTTCGTCCAGATTCAAAATCGCAGGTTACTGTTGAGTATGATGATAACGGAAGACCTAAAAGAATTGATGCTATTGTTATTTCAACACAGCATGATGAATTTATTCTGCCAAAAGACAAATCAGAAAAATCTGTGACAGCTGCTGAAAAAGCAATGCAGGATAAAATCCGCAAAGATGTTGTGGGAATATTATTTCCAAGAGTAAAAAAAGTTATTCCTAAAAAGTTTGCGGAATTATTTAATAATAAAACGAAACTTTATATTAATCCTACAGGTAAATTCGTTATCGGCGGCCCTCATGGCGATACCGGACTTACCGGAAGGAAAATTATTGTCGACACATACGGAGGCAAAGGTGCTCATGGCGGCGGTGCTTTCTCTGGAAAAGATTCTTCAAAGGTAGATCGTTCTGCTGCATATGCTACAAGGCATATTGCAAAAAACCTTGTTGCAGCAGGTGTTGCCGACGAAATACTGGTGCAGGTAGCTTATGCAATAGGAATTGCGAAACCTGTAGGACTTTATGTAAATACGTATGGAACTTCAAAAGTTAAAAATGCAAAAGGAAAAATTTTACCAGATGGAGAAATTGCAAAACGAATTGAAACTGTTTTTGACATGAGGCCTGGTGCTATTGTTAAAAGGTTCGGTTTAAAAAATCCTATTTTCCTTGAAACTGCTACTTACGGGCATTTCGGACGCGATCCTTTTAAAAGGAATATTAAAATTGGCGGCAACGGAAAACAAGAGTTGAAAGAAGTGGAATTTTTCGGTTGGGAAAAACTCGATTATGTTGAGAAAATAAAAAAGGAATTTGGAATCAAATAAAAAAAGCCTCCATAAAACGGATTTTAAAAAAATACGGCATAGGTGTAAAAATAAAAGGTGCGATTAATCGCACCCTTTATTTTTATAATAGCATCCACTTCTTTTACCTCTGTATAATAAGTTTTTTCGTCATCAGCATTTTTCCGTCAATATAAAAACTGTAGAAATACATGCCTTCGCTTACATCATTTGTAGATACTTCCAGAACACCTTGTGTATTATAAACAGGTATTTCTTTAATAATATTTCCTGTAATATCAGACAAAGTAAAACTTGCCGAAGAATTTTCAGGGAAACTATAATTAAATGAAGTATGCGATGATGCAGGATTGGGATATGGGTTCGATATTTCAAGACTTTCACTGCTATGTAGCTCAAGCCCCGCAGGTGTTGCATTAAACTGCACAATTACAAAAGCCGAATCGTTCGGATCGTCGGTTCTGAAAAAAACGTACATGATAATGCTTGCCCCCAGGGTTCCTTTTGGCCTGTAGTCTCCCGAAAAGGTTGTGTCCTTTGCGCCTGCAGCAATCGTAGCAGCTGTCGGCGAAACATAAACCGTGGAAAGATAACAATAGCCATTAAAACAGAACGTATTTGACGATCCCGGTTGCAGGCTGATCTCTGTTTTTTTAACTTTAACATATACAGTACCTGCCGAAATATTTTTAACATCGAACGGAGCTTCCATTAGCGTAACGTAAGCCGAGTCGCCCCAAACATTAATTACCGAACCGCTCACATTGTTACCCTCAAGGTCGTGTACTTGCAGGCTTTGAGCCATGGATAAGGAAGCCAGTAAACTGAAAACACCCATTGAAAATAAAAAAATGATTTTTTTCATAAAAGTTAGTTTTAGTTATACAAATATATGGAAATAATGCAATAGTTACTGCAAAAAAAATAATTTTTCAAAAACAACCTTTTAACTTTGCCTCCGTCCTTTACATGTAAATATTTACATATTTGTTTTTGAATTTTTAACAAAATTACTAAAACGATTTAACATCATGTAAAGAAATTTTATTATTTTTGTTTCACTAAATCTAAAAAAACAACCTATGAAAAAAATCTTACTGTTTACAATGATGGCAGTTGCGTTGATACTCTTCACCAACAATGCCAATGCTCAATTAACTGCCGGAAGTTACGGAGAGAATTTCACCATGCAGGATTACCTGGGCACTACGTATTCTCTTTACACCTATACTGATGCCGGCAAACCGGTAATTATGGATGTATCTGCGGTTTGGTGTCTTCCTTGCTGGAATTATCATCAGTCTGGTGCTCTGGAAACTTATTACAATACATACGGTCCTCCGGGAGACAACTCATCTATGGTTTTATGGATTGAAGGCGACCAGAATCCTGTAGCATGCCTTCAGGGAACAGGTTGCGGCACACAAGGCAATTGGACTACCGGTACAACATTTCCTATGATGCTTACCGTTGCTCCAAACAATGCTCAGGTTTGTACCGATTACCAGATAGGATATTTCCCTACTATTTATCTGATTTGTCCTAACAGGAAAGTTACTGAAGCCGGACAATTAAATGCAGCTGGTTTGCATACTGCTGCATTAGGATGCCCTGCCCCAGGTGTAAATGCTCTTGATGCTGCTGTCTGGAGTACAAATGTTCCTGCTGGAATGTGTGAAACAACTACCACTCCGACATTTTATTTACAAAACTATGGAAGTACTACCCTAACATCATGTAACGTTGTTGTTAAACTTGATGGATCAACGGTAAGTACTACACCATGGACGGGTTCGTTAGCTAAATATGAAATAGATGATGTAGTATTACCGACAGTTACCGGAATCACAGACGGGACACATATACTCACTTTTGAAATTACAGGTCCCAATGGCGGGACTGATGAAAACCCGGCTAATAGTACAAAAGATGTATCATTTTCCGCTTCCCTGCCTATTGTTTCAACCCCCTTAACTGAAGGATTTGTTAATTCTGTTTTCCCCCCGAATAACTGGCTGATTGCAAATCCTGATGGTGGCCTCACTTGGGAAAGGTCAACTGCTGCCGGAGGATTCGGAACATCCTCAACTTCTGCTTATATTGATTTTTATAGTATTGATGTTGGCAATATTGATGATTTGGGAATGCCTCCGGTTGATCTAAGCACCTCTGTCACCTCTACTTTTTCTTTCAATATGGCACATAAAATGTACAGCGCTTCTTACAGCGATGACCTTAAAGTTCAGGTTTCAACAAATTGCGGTACTTCATGGACAACAGTGTGGAATAAATCAGGAGCAGCGTTAGCTACCGTTTCCGGTTATACGACCAACCCATATGTTCCCCTTGCAACGGAATGGAGGTCCGAAAATATTGACCTTTCAGCTTATATTGGCCAGCCAAAAGTTTTTTTAAGGTTCCGCGCCACGAGCGGTTACGGCAATAATTTATATATTGATGATATCAATTTATCATCAACTGTTTCCATTGATGAACAGGACGCTTCGTTATCAAATGTTACCGTATATCCAAATCCTGCATCAGGAAATACGGCTGTAGTATTTACTTTATCAGGAGATGAAAGGGTTTCTATATCTGTAAAAAATCTTCTTGGACAAAATGTTATTTCTTATGATGAAAAAACATATTCAGCAGGAACCTATACTGAGTATGTTTCAACAGATAACCTGAGCCAGGGTGTTTATTATCTTAACATTATAGCATCTGGCCAAAAGCACGTTCAGAAAATTGTTGTTGTTAATTAATTTTCTTTTTCAAAAAAAGTCAGCAATACGGAACGACTTTTGTTCTTATTATTGCTGACTTTTTAATATACCTGCCATGAAAAAAAATATTCTGATCCTGCTTATCATCTGTTTACAAACCGTTTTCGCTTTTGCACAGGATACCGCCAGTACTTCATCTGCACAACAAAAATTCAGCCTGCCTTCAGTAAATATTAAAACATTGGACGGTGCAACTTTTAATACCTCACAATTTTCAAACGACGGAAAGCCAATAATCATAAGTTTCTGGGCTACCTGGTGCACAAACTGCGTTAAGGAATTAAAAGCAATCCATGAAGTGTACAGCGACTGGCAGGATTCCACAGGTGTTAAACTTATAGCAGTTTCTATCGACGATGCAAAAAGTGTTGATAAGGTGAAACCTTTTGTAAACGGCAAGAGTTGGGACTATGAGATTTACCTTGACCCCAACAGGGACTTTGCCCGTGCCATGAATGTTGTTATGCCTCCTTATACATTTGTGATTGACGGAAGCGGGAAAGTAGTATGGCAGCATATTTCATATACAGAAGGTGATGAGGAGGTTCTTTTCAAGGTAGTGAAGCAGGTTGCGGCCGGACAGGAAATCACAGAATAAAAATACTAATAAAAAGTCATGAAAATATTTTCTGCAAGCAAAATTTTCCTCCTGTTTTGCTTGTTTCCTTTTTATATCAATGCACAGAATTTTTTTAGTTCCGGGCAGATTCACGGCAGTTTTCAGTTGGATGCTCAGTATTACATGGAAGATACATTGATTGGCGCTCCCGAAGTTCCTGAAAAAGTTCTCATGAATGCTTTTGCAAATATTATTTATACCAATGGTGATTTTTCTGCAGGACTTCGTTTTGAAAGCTTTCAGAATGTTATGCAAGGATTTGATCCGAGAAATAAAGGAAACGGAATTCCTTATCGCTTTGCATCGTATAAGTCGGATGAATTGCAGGTAACCATAGGAAATTTTTATGAGCAATATGGCAGCGGCCTGATATTACGCGCATATCAGGACTGGAATCTGGGGATTGACAATTCCATAGATGGAATTCAGCTGCAATATAAACCTCTCTCGGGTATTACGCTGAAAGGGCTAATCGGAAACCAGCGATTTTTCTTTGATAAGGGTGAAGGAATTATAAGAGGTGCAGATGGTGAATTCGCATTGAATGAAATAATAAAGAAGTGGTCAGAAAAGAAAACGAAAATTACTTTGGGTGGCAGTGTTGTAAGCAAGTACCAGAAAGACATGGACCCGATTTATAAGTACCCCGAAAATGTTGCAGCTTTTGCAGGTCGCCTTAATTTTGTCTGCGGGAAAATAAATTTGGTAAGCGAATATGCTTATAAAATAAACGACCCCTCAGCAGTGAATAATAATATTTACAAACCCGGTGAAGCATTATATGTTTCGACAACCTATTCCCGAAAAGGTTTGGGGGTTTCTGTTTCAGGAAAAAGAATTGACAATATGAATTTCCGTTCCGACAGGAGCATGACCGGTAATCCGTTAATAATAAATTATCTTCCTGCACTTACAAAACAGCACCTGTTCACTCTTGCCTCTATATATCCTTATTCCACACAACCTAACGGTGAAATAGGTTTCCAGGGTGAAGTGACTTATAATATCAAAAAGAAAACAAAGCTTGGCGGGAAATGGGGAACTGATATTTCTGTAAATTATTCTCGTGCATTGTCAATAAATAGAACGGCTGTCAACGATACTACACCAATAGGTGAAAGCGGTACACTCGGATATCAGTCCGATTTTTTCAAAACGGGAGATGATGTTTTTTATGATGATATCAATATCGGAATAACCCGCAGAATTAGTAAAAAGCTTAATGTAGAAATTCTTTACGCATACCAGACGTATAATGCAGAGGTTATTGAAGGACACCCCGGCGCACCCATGGTGTACGCGCATATTGCAGCACTTGATGTGACGTATAAAATTAAAGACAAAAAATCGCTGCAGGCTGAAATACAACATTTGCAAACCAGGCAGGATGATGGCAACTGGGCTATGCTTATGCTTCAATACACTATTTCCCCGAAATGGTTTTTTGCGCTGGTCGATATGTACAATTACGGAAATGAAACAAATGAAAAAAAGATACATTATTATACCGCATCTGCCGGTTTCATAAAAAATGCAAACAGAATCGCCCTGGCTTACGGAAAACAACGGGAAGGTATTTTGTGTGTTGGCGGAGTTTGCAGGAATGTCCCCGCCGCCAACGGGATTACACTTTCTATTATTAGCAGTTTTTAATTCTTTTAAATATGAAAAGACTTTTTACTTTTGCAGTTTTTTGGGGATTCTCAGTTTTGATTTTCCTGGGTTCGTGTGATAAGATTGACCCTCCTTATAAAGAGGCAGAAGCACAGGATGGAGATACGCTGGTGAAAAGAAATTTCCTGCTTGAAGAATTTACCGGTCATTTATGCCCAAACTGTCCTCAGGGCGCTATTGTTGCTCAGCAACTGAAAGATGTTTATGGAGAAAGGCTCATTATTGTTTCTATTCATGCTTCCGACGAATTTGCTGCACCCGGTTCCGGTGAATTCAATTATGATTTTCGTTCGCAAACGGGTAATGATATTTTCGGTTTTTTTCCGCCATTTGGTTTTCCGTCTGGTTTGGTGAGCCGCACAGGTTGGCCTTTGCCGGAAAATACTTTATTGAACAAAGATTCGTGGGGATCGCGCATTGAAAGCCTGAAAGATTTTGCCCCTGTTATGTCCATTGAGCTTTCAATGGTATATGATACGGTAACAAGGAAAGTTGATGCCACCATCGAATGTAATGTGCTCACTGATTTTTCGGGAACATATAAAATTGCTGCATATATAACCGAAGACAGTATAGTTCATGCCCAGATGACAGAGAACGATCCGGAACATACCGATAATATCATTCATGATTATGTGCACCGCCATGTTTTGCGGGGTTCAATGAACGGAACATGGGGCGATACACTTGTCTCCGGTAATATAACAACAAACCAGGAATTTGTGAAAAATTCTTCAGCTACACTGAATGCCGAATGGAATGAAAAACAATGCTACGTGGTGGTTTTCGTTTATGATGCCGAAAATTATGAGATAATGCAGGTTGAAGAGAAAAAGATAAAATAGAAAGTTTGCGCCTTTGGGGGATTTTTAAAAATTTTGAAACAAATAAAATATTTAGGGGTTGATTGCTTTCAACCCTTTTTTTTTATTTTAGCAGTAAAATAAATAACCTGCTCATAAAAAGTCATTTATATGCTGATAGTTTTTATTCTGTATCTCGTAATTCTGATGGTCATAACCATTTATACTGCAAGGATGTCGAAAAACTCTTCCGATTTTATTGCAGGCGGACGGAAGATTGGTGGAGTTTCACTGGCTTTATCAGAACGTGCTACAGGTGAATCAGCATGGCTCATACTTGGACTTACAGGTGCCGCTTTTCAGAAAGGGATACAGGAAATATGGGCTGCACTGGGTTGTGTAATTGGCATTCTTTTTATCTGGTTTGTAATGGGAAACAGGCTGAGAAAAGAATCGGAAAAAACAGGAGCTCTCACTATTACAAGTCTTGTGTCAAAAAAATTCCCCGGTGCTGAAAGAGCAATTGGAACAATTTCCTCGCTGATCATAATATTCTTTTTGTTGTTTTATATAACCGCCCAGTTTAACGGAGGAGGAAAAGTATTGTACAATACTTTTGGAATTGATGAAACATGGGGAATTGTGATAGGTTCGCTTATTGTGGTTTTTTATTGCATGATTGGAGGGTTCATTACAGTTGTTGCAACCGATGTCTTTCAGGCCATCCTTATGATAATTTCATTAATAGTAATGCCGGTTATTCTTCTTTCAATCATAGCGTCAAATAATATTGATATTGCAACAAGTATGCAGAATGCAGGCGAAACCTATCTTTCTTCTACGGGTGAAAAAAGAGGAATGGCTGCATTCCTGCTTATTTTAAGTGGCTTGAGCTGGGTGTTTGGTTATACTGGCCAGCCGCAGCTTCTTACAAGAATGATGCTGGTAAAAAACCAGAAAGACTATAATAAAGCAAAATGGGTTGCAGGAATATGGACGCTGATTGCTTATGCAGGTGCTGTATTGATTGGTTTTATAGGTATTGTATTTGTGCAGGAAGGCTTGATCGGAGGCGATTCGCTGGCACATTTGTCAGATCATGCAAAAAAAGGGTATGAATTAATTTTCCCTGTTATGGTGAATGCTTTCATGCTTCCTGTAATTGCAGGATTTCTTTTATCCGGGGCTATTTCCGCCATGATGTCAACAGCATCATCCGAAATCATACTCTGCTCTTCTGCAATAACGGAGGACATCCACGGGAATTATGCGAAAAAGAAAATGTCGGAAAGAAAAGCGCTTTGGTTTAACAGGGCCATGACCCTGGTTGTTGGTCTTGCAGCCTTCTTCCTTGCCATATCATCCGTAGAGTCAATATTCGGGCTGGTGTCGTATGCATGGTCGGGAATAGGTTCCTCATTCGGACCCGTGTTACTGTTATTATTGTTCTGGAAAAAATTTTCAAGAGCAGGAGTAATTGCATCGTTGCTGTCGGGTTCAATTGGTACCATCATCTGGAAACAATTTTTTGAAGGACCTACGGAAATTTCAGAACGCCTGACAAGTTTTATTTTTGCTTTTGCAATGGCTGTTCTGTTTTCACTCATATTTCCTGAAAAGAAAAAGATATCTTCGTAAAATATTTCAAAAAATTTGACATGAATAAATTGGCAAAAACAAAATTCGGAATTCATTTTCTTCTTGAAAGCCGCTGGAGCCCGCGTTCTTTCAGGGAAGACAAGGTTGAAAAAGAAAAACTTCAGCGTATTTTTGAGGCGGCGCAATGGTCTCCATCCAGCTGGAATGAACAACCATGGCGGTTTATAATAGGTGAAAAAGGCAGTGACACATATGAGAGAATATTAAGCAGCCTCGCTGATTTCAATAAAAGATGGGCGGGAAGTGCTCCTGTTCTTATCGTATGTCTTTCAAAAAAGATCTTTTCCGAAAATCATCATGAGAACTTCCATTTTCTGTATGATGCGGGGCAGTCGGTGGCTCATCTTACTTTTCAGGCAATGCACGAAGGTTTATATGTTCACCAGATGGCGGGATTTCATTTTGAGATAATAAAAAATCAATTTAATATTCCTGAGGAATTTTATATTGTTACTGTAATTGCTGTTGGATATGTTGGCAAACCAGATATTCTTGACGACGATTTACGCGAAAATGAAATGGCTGACAGATCAAGAAAGGAAATTCCCGAAATTGTTTTTTCTGGACAATTTGGAAATAGCTGGGAACCTATTATATGAAAATATATAAATTTGTTGATGTATAACCAAATAAAGTACAGGAAAAATGAAAAAAAATCTTTACCTAACTACAATAGCGGGTAGCATTGTATTTTCCCTGCTGATTGCAACATTTAGTTCATGTAATTCAAATGAAAAAACAGTGAAAGAATTTGATGAATTTCTTACAGATTTTGAAACTAAACTGATTCCTCTATATAAGGAAACAAACCTTGCATCATGGAATGCTCAGATTAGCGGGAAAGATGAAGATTACACAAAAGCCGCTGATCTGGAATTCGAACTGAACAAGCTTTTCTGCGACAAAACTGATTTTGAAAAAATTAAAAAAATAAAGGAATCAGGGGCGATAACCGATACTCTGAAGGCAAGAGAATTGTTGCTTCTTTACAATGCTTTTCTCGGCAATCAGTTTGATACAATCATGATGAAGAAAATCATCAATATGGAAAGCAATATCGAGAAGAAGTTTAATACTTTCAGGGCAGTAGTGGGAAAAGATACGCTTACGGATAACCAGATTGATAGTATTCTGATATATTCAAGCGATTCAAAAAAACTTGAAGAAGTATGGCTTGCTTCAAAAAAATCGGGTGAACTGGTCGCTGACAGTGTGAAGAAACTTATAAAAATGAGAAATGAAATAGCCAAAGATTTAGGATATTCTAATTATCACGAAATGCGTTTGAAACTTAGCGAGCAGGACCCAAAAGATATTGAAAAAATATACGATGATCTTGACAGCCTGACCAAAGATGGCTTTGCCGAACTGAAAGATACAATGGATGGATATTTCGCAAAGCATTATAATATTAAAAAAGAAGAACTGATGCCCTGGCATTATCAGAACCGTTTTTTCCAGGAAGCCCCGAAAATTTATAAAGTGGACCTTGACAAATATTTCAAAGGAAAGGACCTGGTAAAAATCACTCAGGATTATTATAAGAATATCGGAATGGATATTTCCGACCTGATTGAAAAAAGCGACCTGTATGAAAAGCCCGGCAAATACCAGCATGCACAGTGCTCCGATATTGATAACGAAGGCGATGTCAGGGTAATGTGTAATATAGTTGATAATGAATACTGGATGAATACTATGATGCATGAGTACGGTCATGCTGCTTACGATAAATATATAGAAAGAAGCCTTCCTTTCATCCTCAGAGATGCCGCCCATACGTTTACCACGGAAGCTATTGCTGAGCTGTTTGGAAGATTTTCGTCAAATCCCCAGTGGCTGCAGGATGTTGTTGAAGTATCTGAAAAAGAAAGAAAAGAAATTGAGGAAAATGTGAATAAAAGCCTTCGTCTTCAGATGATCGTATTCAGCCGCTGGTCGCAGGTTATGTACCGCTTTGAAAAAGCCATGTATGAAAATCCCGATCAGGATTTAAATAAATTATGGTGGGATCTGGTTGAAAAATACCAATTAATAAAATGTCCGGCTGATAGGAACCAACCTGACTGGGCATCAAAAATCCATATTGCAACGGTTCCATGTTATTACCACAATTATTTGCTTGGCGAGTTACTGGCTTCGCAACTGCATTATTATATAACGAAGAACATCCTGAAATCGGATGACTATGTAAATCAGAGTTACTACAATAAACAGGAAGTTGGAAAATATCTTATTGATAAGGTTTTCAAACCCGGTGCAAAATATTTTTGGAATGACATGATTGAAAAAGCCACCGGCGAAAAACTTACAGCAAAATATTACGCGAAACAGTTCGTGAATTAAGTAACATCTTTTTTTTGGATTGTCATTTTTATTAATAGTGCCCTATGTTGTAATAATTAAAAATGTTATAAGACACACCCAATTGTATGTTCCATGCAGTATGATAGTTTGTTGTATTATCGTATTTTCTTGGATTGTAAACGTATTGCCCTTCAAGTGTGATGTGAAAGTTGCTGTCGCCAAGAGGTATTGAGACACCTAATGCTCCATTATAACCGATGGAATTTTTGAATGTGACAGTGCCATCAGAAAGATCGGGGTTTTGTATAAGATATAAATCGCTGTAGTCAACATCCTTTTTACTGAAGAAAACACCGATACCTACCCGAAAAGTAATTGCGAAATCACGTGGATCGTCGCCTGCATGGGCACGTATCATACCTCCGAAATAATTGTCGTGAATTTTTACGGAATACTGTTCAGTTCCACCTGCAGAATCGGTGATATTAAAATTTGGACATGAGGCTGTTATCCAGAATTCAGGCCCGAATTGTATACCGTAAGCGCCAATAGCTGCGCGGATACCAAGCGGCATAAAACCTGCTGGATCGTAACTTTTCATACTATAAGCGGTTTGTCCATACCCCCCCGAAATGCCTATCATCCCGCTGGCCTGCGAAAAAGTGTTAATCGACACGAAGCACGACAATGAAAATACTATAAGAAAACGAAAAATACTTTTCATATAATTGATTTTAGTTTTGTGAACAAATATAAACACTGATATTTCTGAACGCAAATTTATTTTATAAAAAAAGCTGCTCTAATGCAGCTTAATAAATTATTGCAACACTCTTTTTATATTTCGTTTCTGTATCTGTTCAAGCATGGTCGTTGCATCTTTGAACTTATTGCTGAATATCATTGAAGCTATGATGTAGGGTTTGAACCCTGCTTCTATGTATGTAGGAATACGGTATCTTTCAAAAACGGTGTCTGCAACCTCACCTGCTTTGCATGAAACCTTTGTGATATCGGCAGGGAGACAATGCATGTAGAGGGCCTTCCCATCTTTGGTGAGTTTCATTTTTTCTTCGGTGCATTCCCAGTCCTTGTATCTGGCATTGTTTGCAAGACAATCCTGTTCCAGAACTTTTAAACCATCCTTATCGCCTTTTTGCAGCAGCTCTGTCCTTTTTCCCATAACGGCGTAAGGTGCCCAGCTTTTAGGATAAACAATATCAGCATTTTTAAATGCTTCCTCCATTGAGTTGACAACACGGAATTTGCCTCCTGTTTCTTTTGCCTGTTTGCCTGCAAGTTCAATAACATCGGGAATGAGGGTGTACCCTTCAGGGTAGGCAAGGTCGACTTCCATGCCGAAACGGGTCATAAGACCAATGATTCCTTGTGGCACGGACAGTGGTTTTCCATAACTTGGAGAATAAGCCCATGTCATTGCAATCTTTTTTCCTTTTAAATTTTCAACTGATCCGTAATGATTAATAAGGTGCATCAGGTCGGCCATGGATTGCGTGGGATGATCGATGTCGCATTGAAGATTAACAATGCAGGAACGGACAGGAAGGACACCGTTCTTGAAACCATCGTCAAGCGCTTCGCCAACTTCTATCATATATGTATGCCCGGCGCCGAGGAACATATCATCACGTATTCCGATAACATCAGTTAAAAACGAAATCATGTTAGCTGTTTCTCTTACTGTTTCACCATGCGCAATTTGCGATTTGCTTTCATCAAGATCCTGCACTTCAAGTCCAAGCAGATTGCATGCCGATGCAAAGGAAAACCTTGTGCGTGTTGAATTATCGCGAAAATTGGAGATTGCCAGACCGGAATCAAAACACTTGGCGGAAATGTTGTTGTCGCGTAAGTATTTGAGAGCTTCAGCAACAAGAACTGTCTGCAGAAGTTCATCTTTAGTTTTATCCCATGTTAAAAGAAAATCTTTTTGATAAAGATTTGTTTTCAGTTTTTTAATTTCTTCAATAATTTGATTGAATGATTTCATAATGTTTCGTTTAATTTTTTACCACTTACTTGTCTGTGGCCTGTCTGAGTATGTCAGGCTGAGTTCATCGAAGCCTTAACGAAGACAGGCGGAAAAAATTATATCATGTACGCAAAAGCTGCATAAAATGCGGATGCTTTTACTAGATCATCAACAGGAACTTTTTCATTGGGTGCATGAGCCAGTACTTCATTTCCGGGGCCAAAGCCTATTAATGGAATTCCGTAATAACCGTTGATAGTAACGCCATTGGTTGAGAATGTCCATTTATCAACGAGTGGTTTTTTATTGAATAAGCCTTCAAACGCTTTTACTCCGGCAACTACAACAGGATGCTTTTCTTCAATTTTCCATGTAGGATAATATTTTTCCATTCCATATTTTAATCCTGTATATGCTTTTTCTTCATAGTATAGAACTTCCACTTTTGCATTCATTCCTTTTACAATCTCTTCAATTTCTGCAACTGCTGATTCTTTTGTTTCACCCCATGTCAACCTGCGGTCAAGGTGAAACTGTGCATAATCGGCAACAGCGCAAAGTGATGGACTTCCTGATTTTATTTCAGATATTGTTACTGTTCCTTTTCCAAGGAATTCATCTGATTTCAACTGTTCATTAAGTTTTTCTATTTCAAGTGCAGCGCGCGCAGCCATATATATTGCATTCTTTCCGCGTTCGGGCGCACTACCATGGCATGATACGCCTTTGAATTTTATCTCAATTTCCATGCGGCCCCTGTGCCCCCTGTAAATATTCAGGTTTGTGGGCTCGGTACTGATAACGAAATCCGGTTTCAGTTTTTCTTCCTCAACAATATATTTCCAGCAAAGTCAGTCACAGTCTTCTTCCATTACACTGCCCACGACATAAAAAGTAAGGTCGCGGTCAAAACCCAGTTCCTTTAAAATTTTTCCGCTGGTAACAGCAGCAGCCGGTCCGCCTTCCTGATCAACCGTTCCACGGCCATGCACATATCCATCTTTTATTTCACCGCAGAATGGATCGAAGTTCCAGTTTTCAATGTTACCCACATCAACCGTATCCATATGGCCATCGATAGCAAGAATCCTTTTCCCGTTACCAATTCTTCCGATCACATTACCCAAGCCGTCAATACGTACTTCATCAAAACCGGCTTCTTCCATCTGGCGTTTGAGTTCCAGTTGAACTTCTTTTTCCTGAAGGCTGACCGATTTTCTCTGTACCAGTTTCGATAAGTTTGTAGCGGTGTAGTTAGAGTACTTATTCGCTAATTCATTGATCTTTTCAAATATTTCATTCATAGGAGCATTTTTTTGTTTTTTTTGGAAAAGGGAAACAAAGATAGTAAAAAAAAGCTTCGTTTTGACGCTACGTG
>JAZDMF010000346.1:0-9789 GCA_043801235.1 Bacteroidota bacterium
TTCTATCGGTGATTATGTATTGAGTGGCGGAGAACTTGCTGCTGCTGTATTTTGCGACAGCATCATACGTTTGATCCCCGGCGTCTTGAATGATGAGACTTCCGCACTCAGCGATTCATTCCAGGATAATTTGCTTTCTCCGCCTGTATACACACGGCCGGCAGAATTCCGCGGATGGAAGGTACCCGATATACTGTTATCCGGAAATGATAAACTGATTAATGAATGGCGCCATGAACAGGCTGTATTACGAACGAATCAAAGAAGACCGGGAATGATTAACAAATAACGATTTGCAATTTACGATTTTGTTCCATTACACAAAAAATCATTGCAAAGTGTTATCAGTAAAAATTACTTTTTCCCACAAAATTCTTTGAGCATATCCTTTGCTTCTGTAAAGCCCAAATCAACGGCTGTCTGCCAATCATTGCAAGCACCTGAGGCATTTTTTAAAAAATATTTTGTCCTGGCCCTGTTTGCAAAAGCCAGGCCGTTACCCGGATCAAGCTCTATTGCATTATCATAGTCAATAAGCGCTTCTTCATATTTTTCCAGCGAACTCATAGCATTGGCCCTGTATATAAAAGCATCGGTGAAATCATCTTTTAATCTGACAGCTTCATCAAAATCACTTATTGCATTTTCATACTCAGTTTTATAATAATAGGCCATACCACGGTTGAAATAGGTATATGTTGTTGCCGCAGGATATTTCAATGCGATGGTCAAATCGGCAATAGCACCGGAATAATCTTTTATCTGATTTCTCATGACTCCCCTGTTATTATAGCTGTCGATAAAATCAGGATTGATTTCAATCGATCTTGTATAAAATCTTACTGCATTTTCAACATTCCCGGCATCATTGTATGCATTCCCCAGCGCATAGCTGCTGTAATACGAATCGGGATATTTTTCATACACATCCTTAAATAAACTAATACTGTTTTTCCAGATAAAATTACGCTGGTATGTTGAAAAGCAAAAATACAAGGTAAGACAAGCTAAAAGTGTTAATAAAATTTTCTTACGACCGGAAGTTGCATTCAGCATAAATTCCGTCATAACTATAAATAATCCTATATAAGGGACGTAAGTATAACGTTCCGCAACTATCGCCTGCCCTACGGGAATTAACTGAATAACCAGCGATATACCTGCAAGAAAAAATCCGAAGCATAATACATACAGGCGGCGATGTTTTCCTGCTTTGATAATCAATACGGCCATAGCGATAATTACCAATACTGAAAAATAATATCCGAATGGAAGCATGTTTTCCGATGCATCCGGATAAAAATGCAAAGCCGAAAAATGAAAAGGAAAAACGGCCATCAAAAGATAATATGCTACTGCATAAGAAGCAAAAAAGATACGGTCAATGAATGGAAAATCAGGGGTAATAAAGGCCTGAATGGCTTCTTTCTGCGACATCAATGCAACGATTCCAAAAGTCAGTGATAAGGCAAGAAATGGCAATTTTTCAAAAATCAACCGCTTGCTGAAATTCCTTTTAAGGTAATAATCAATAATAAAAAATAATACAGGCAGTATGACAGCAGCCGATTTGGAAAGAAGAGAAAGCAGAAACATGAGAAATGCGGCGCTCAGAAATTTCAATGAAAATTTATTTTTATTATACTTAAGATAAAAAATAAGCGCTGCCATAAAAAAGAATGTGTAAAGCACATCCTTGCGTTCAGAAATCCATGACACTGATTCCACATGCATGGGATGAACGGCAAAAAGCAATGCAACCAAAAGGGCAGTTGGATTTTTATTAAGAAGATTTTTCACGAAATAAAAAACAAGAACAATATTAAGCAGATGAAAAAGCATGTTCACCAAATGATATGTATGGGCGGAATTTCCGAAAATATTGTACTCTGCCGCCCACATCAGTGTTGTGAACGGATGATAATTTGCAGCATAAAAGGAAGTGAATATATTTTTGATACCCGTGATTGAAAAATCCTTCAGATAAGGATTATCAATGATATAATCCCTGTCATCAAAACTGGTAAAATCATTCTGTATTGAATTGGAATAAAGAAAGGCGGTAAGAATAATGATTCCAACAAGAAACCATATATGGTATTTATCGGTAAAGTCCGAATTTTTAGGAGGCATTGCAGCGCCTTTACTATTTTTTTTCTTTGTATTTTTTTCACCCACTTTACAAAATTACAAATTTCAATCTGATAATTTGCCGAATGCATTTTCCATGTCATTTATCAGAACATCTGCATCTTCCAGCCCGATGCTGAACCGGACATGCTTACCGGAAATGTTTCCTGAATTATGCTGCGGTGATAATGTGCAAACAGGAAATACGAGCGATTCGTAACCACCCCAGGATACTGCCATCTGAAAATATTTAAAGCTTTCACACATTTCCGAAATTGATTCAACAGATGCCCTGAAACATACGGAAAACAGGCCATTCCCATGCTTCATCTGTTTTTTTGCAAGATCAAACTGAGGATGATTCACCGAATAGGGATAATTTACTTTTTCTACTCTGGGATGTTTCTCCAGAAATTCAATAAGTTTTTCTGTGGTCGCACCGATCTTTTCCATTCTTACAGGTAAGGTACGAAGCCCGCGCAGCAACAGCCATGCATTAAACGGCGAAATAATCCCTCCGAGAGTAAGGTAATCGTTTTTAAAAATCTTCTCAGCCATTTCATTACCGCAGCATAAAACACCGGCTACTGTATCGCTATGACCGCCGATGTATTTACTGGCAGAATGGCAAATAATATCAATTCCATATTTTGATGGCTGCTGTAATAATGGTGTAGAATAACTGTTGTCAATTACTGCAATTAGTTTATGCCTTTTTGCAAATTGCGCGGCTTTTTCGAGATCCTGCATTTCAAATGTAAAGGTATTGGGGCTTTCAAGATAAAGCATGCCGGTATTGGGTTTCAAAGCATTTTCATATTCATTTATTGTCTGTCCATCAATCATGGTGATTTCAATACCAAAGCGCGGAAGCAAATCCTGCATCAGGTGAACAGTCCATGAATAGGGCTTTTGCACACAAATAATGTGGTCGCCTTTTTTTATATTGGCAATAACAGCTGTAGAAATAGCCGCCATACCGCTTGAAAACAGAAGGCATTCGTCAGTTCCTTCAAGTGCTGCCAGTTTTTTAGATAAAATGGATAATGTAGGGTTGTTCCCCCTGGAATAAACAAGGCTGTTCTTCTCATCTGCTATAGCTTTACGAAGATCATCCACTTTTTTAAAAACGAAATTGCTGGTTTGCATAATGGGCGGGGCAAGGGCACCGAAATAATCATCATTTTCCTCTCCAAGCCTGTTGATGATATATGAAATATCCATATTTATTTATATTTACGGCAAAAATAGTTGAAAGGACCGTTTTTCAAGTGATTTAATATTTTTACACCAAAATTTGCAGATGATTAAAAAATATTCATACATTTGCACTCCATTTTTGATTAAGAATTATTAATACAATACGTCATGAAGGCAGAAATTATTAAACAGGTTGAAAAAGAACTGATACCAGGAAAAGATCTTCCTGTTTTCAAGGCAGGCGATACCATCACTGTTCACTATAAGATTATTGAAGGCAACAAGGAACGTGTACAGCAATACCAGGGCATTGTACTGCAGCGTTCGGGCACAGGTGCCACCGAAACATTCACTGTAAGAAAATTATCAGGCAACATAGGCGTTGAAAGAATATTCCCCATCAGTTCTCCGTTCATAGAAAAGATAGAAGTAAACAAGAAGGGCGTTGTAAGAAGAGCCCGCATATTTTACATACGCGGACTGAGAGGCAAGAAAGCCAGAATTAAGGAAAAGAGAATGTAAAGTACCTCACCCCCTAAATCCCCCTCTCCTCAAAGGAGAGGGGGACTTTTATTTTATGTAATACCAATACTGTATCTGTAATAGTCTCCGCCAGTTGGCGGATATTATAACAGCTACTATTTCGGCATCCCGAAAGCTTTCGGAACCAAATTTATCTATGGACTAAAACATACTGAGTAATGGTATAAATTCCATAAGATTATTTTTTTACTTTTGAGGAACTTTAAAAACCCGATGGCGCAGCCTAAGCAAAAGATTATTGTAAAAAAGAAAGCGATTCCCCAGAAAAAGCCATGCCTACCGGCAGGCAGGGAACAGCCTGAAAAAAGTAAGAAAAAAAATTTATACTACCTGCTTATAATATCTTCACTTGTCCTGTTACTTTACCTGCCTTCCCTGAATTATAATTTCACCAATAATGATGACACGGCACTTGTAAAAGACAATTACGAATTCCTCAGCAAAACATCAAGCATTCCAACTATTTTCAGCCAGAGTGTTTTTTACAATACGTTTAAAGTAACTGATAATTATTACAGACCCATTTTGACCCTTTCTTTTTTTTTATGACACCCAGATTGCAGGGAAACATTACTGGTTCTTTTATCTGACCAATATTCTGCTGCACATGGCTTGCTGCATTTTACTTTTTTTCACATTTCAGAAGCTTTCTTTTGAAAGAGCTAAATCATTTTTATTTACTACTTTATTTGCTGTTCACCCTGCATTTCCTCAGGCTGTGGCATGGCTGCCCGGAAGGAATGACACCTTACTCACATTATTTGCCCTCTCCAGTTTTCTATTTTTAATTGAATATTGTAACCGAAAAAAAATGATTCCGCTTTTATTGCATGTTTTTTTTCTTCTTGTTTCGCTTTTCACCAAAGAATCAGCAGTATTCCTTCCTGTGGTTTTCGGGTTTTATATTCTTTTATGGCGGAATGAAAAATTGCGCATGGCAAAAAAAATCAATGAATACATATTGCCGATATTATTCTGGATCATTACTATTGTCTTTTCAATGATCGTCCGTAAAAGCGTTTTAAGCAGCACTGCCGGATTTCCCCTTTCCTACGTCATTTCGAATTTCTTCACCAACCTCCCGGCAATTATTCAATACATCGGAAAAATGCTGCTGCCGGTGAATCTCAGCACCATGCCAGTATTGCAGGATGTTCCTTTATACTATGGGATCATAGTGATTTTACTGGTTTCATTCCTTATCTGGAAAAGCAAAACAAAAAATGTTCGCCATATTATTTTCGGGATTCTCTGGATGCTCATATTTCTGGCACCTTCCATATTGCGCACCAGCAATACCATTGAAACACTATTCCTTGAACACCGCTTATATTTTCCTATGATAGGTTTTATAATTATATGGGGAGAAACCGATTTTATAAAAAAGTTTCAGTTGAAGGACAAAACTTCCCTGTTCATATTCATACCCGTTTTAATTCTGTTTTTCTCGACAGCATGGGTACATCGCGAAGACTACAAAGATGAGTACCGTTTCTGGAAGAGCGCTGTTGACGGCTCGCCTCATTCATCAGTGGCTTTACGGGGAATGGCCGCATATTATCTTGACAACAAACAGGCAGATAAAGCAGAAAAGCTTTATATACAGTGCCTTGAAATTAATCCTGACATCACTGAAGTTAGAAATAACTTAGGACGCATTTATATGGACAGAGGCGATGATACACTTGCCGGAAAGCTTTTTCTCGAAGAAATTTACGTGAATCCAAGGTCATCCATGGCATATTACAATTTAGGCCATATACGGTTCAGACAAGAAAAATATGCCGAGGCCGAACAAATGATGCAGAAATCATTGAAAATAGATTCGTCAGATGTTGTTGTAAAGAACGACCTTGCCGCCTGCCTTGCCATGCAAATGAAATATGAGGAAGCCGTTAAGTTATGCATTTCCATCCTGGATGAATATCCCACGTATGAATATCCCAAAGATTATATCAGCAAGATTTTTTCCGTATGGGATGATAAGGATAAAGTGGCTCATTACAAGAATATCCTTAATAAAAAAGGTATTGTTTATTAATTTTCCATACACTTGAATGATTTGCGTTTAACCTGCCTCGCCAGCGAAGCAAGGCAGGCGATCAACGACTGACAATTTCTGATTTTTCGAGATAAATTATAAAAAGCCGCTCACTATTTTTTTATACATCTCTCCCCTTTCCTCGAAATTTTTAAAACTGTCGTAACTGGCTGCAGCAGGGGAAAGGAGGCAGATTCCATTCATGGAAGTTTTTTCTTTTGCTATTTGAACAGCCTTATCAAGATTTTCTGTAATGATCAATTTTTTATTCCCATGATCCAACTGATTAAGAAGACTGAATATTCTTTCTCCTGCCTTTCCAAGAAATAAAATATTTTTCACAGCCGAGCCCGATAAATATTTTGCAAACAAAGAATAATCGATGCCTCTGTCATATCCGCCAAGGATAAGCGTTTCCACCGTCTTAAGCGTTTTTAAAGCTTCAATGGTTGCTTCGGGAATGGTTGCAATCGAATCGTTATAAAAATCAATGCCTTCGTATTTGCCTACATATTCCATGCGATGCTCAAGGCCTTTAAATGAATTGATTCCTTCAGTAATATATTTATCGGGAATTTCTGAAATTTTACATGCACATACTGCAGCCATAATATTCTGAATATTGTGATCGCCTTTTAATTTTCTTTCAAGTTTCAGGTCATACACAGGGAATTCATTTTTATCATCTCTGTAAAAAATTGTATCCCCCGACACAAAACATCCGTTCTGAGAAATTTTCTTCAATGAAAACACAAAATTTTTTTTACCGGATTTTTCTGAAGAAATCAGATCGCAGGTATTATTGTCATCCGCATTGTATATGAAATAATCGCACGAATCCTGATATTCCGCAATATTCAATTTTGACAGTTTGTAATCACCGAAATTTTTAAAGTGATCCAGATGTTCCTGGAAAATATTCAGCAGTACCGAGATATGTGGAGATTTGTGAATGTACTCAAGCTGGTGCGATGATAATTCGAAAACGATACGTGATGAAGGTTTTATTTCTTCGATCAGGTCGAAAGGGGGAATTCCGATGTTTCCAACAAAGACAACATCATTAGTATATAATTTTATAATATGATAAATAAGAGAAGAAGTTGTGCTTTTGCCTTTTGTGCCCGTTACGCCTATTACCTGCTTATCATAAAAATCAAGAAAAAGATCGGTTTGCGATGTAATTGTTTTTTTTTCAAAAGTGAATGATAAATGATTCAAAGATATTCCCGGCGTTTTAAATACCATGTCATATTCCTTTATGGAATTCAGATAATCCTTTCCGGTAAGAACATTAATATCCTTACGATTCAGCTTATCAAGAATATTTCCATTGACGTCAGCCACAGTAACTTTAATTTCCGGAAAATATTTTTCAAGGAAACGGAATGTCGATTCCCCTTCCCTGCCGAAACCCAATACCAGCAGCTTTTTCCCGCTTATTTTATTCATAAGGAAATCAATCATTTAATTTAGCTTTCAAAATTTCTTCAAAATATTCTTCCAGGAAATGTTCGCTGTTAAACTGTTTTAAAAGAACTGACGAATCTACCTTGCTGTATTTTTTATATTCTTCACTCTCCTTATAATGCTTAAGCAAGAAAGGGATTGCATCATTGTTTTTCTGCATTGTCATTACAAGAGCCATATTCACATCATCAATAGTTCCGACGCATTCAAAAGGTTTTGTTTCTTCCGCGCCATACATTTGTTTAAAATAATAAAGCAATGTATTATCGTCAAGAATATTTTTTCCGAAAATTCCAATGAGATCAGTATTGCTGATAAACGGCGACAGGATAATGGCAGTAAAAAGGCATTTCGGACATTCCCCGCACCAGCTATCTGTTTTGCTTCCGGCATTGCAGCTTCTGAAAATGCTATGATATTTCAGATATTGTGAAAACAATTTTGCTATCTGCAATTCATTTACCGGTCTGAGAATGCTGAAGTAATTAAAATCATCAGAAATATATTTACCTGCATAATCCCTGAAATCTTTTTCAAATGCATAGGATTTTGAATACTGATGATTTACTGCAGAACCGCGCACCGTTGATTCATTCGCGCTCGATTCATTGGAAAGAAGAATATTTTTTTTCCCCGTGAGAGCCGCTGCAAGCAGCGACACAAAAGCAAGCAATGCTGAAAAAGGAGAATGCCCGTTCAGAAAACCTTCATCATTCATTTTGAGCAGAACAGGGTCAATGGTTCTTTGAATTTCAATTATCTGATCAGCTGAATAACCGGCGGTTTCAGCCGTATCATTGCATGCTTTTCCCGGGTTCAGAATAAAAAGAAGGTTTTTTTCTTTCGATTCAGAAAGCAACTCAATGGTTACAGTGGAATCTTTTCCGCCACCCACCGGAATGATATTCGAGTTATCAAGATTGAATGATTTTTTTTCATTCACATCATGAGACGCGGAAACAATATTCATAAAATCATCGGCTGAGGCCCTGATGGAATTCAAAAAGAAGAATTCCCCCAATCCTTGATAATAAAGGTTCTTCCACCAGTTTTTCTGATCTTCATTAAGAGCAAATGGTTTTATAACCACAACTTTGGGACAGGCGGCTTTCCAGTAACTGATAAGTTCAATCATGCCTATATGGAAAATGATTCCTGCCAGATCCTTTTCATCCAGATTGTTGCAATTAATGGCAGGTTTCAAAGGAATTGTATAAACCGGCCGAAAATAATAAATATTATCGAGGTTAAAGTTAAATGCAATTTCAAGAGACTGCGGCAAACGCCTGAATTCAAAACTCTCGTATGAGAATTTTTTAAACTGTTTTCTGAACTTCTGATATTTATAAAAATTATCGCTTTTCACCATATCAGATTTTGGTATCAAATTTGAGCATGTATAATAAATAGTATTTTCAAAATTACGAATAGTTGACATTTAATTTGAGTTTTACTTCTTTTTTTTAATAATTTTATGGATAATTCACAATGAAAACTCTCGATTTGAAACCAGCACAAGGCACTTTGCTTATTTCGGAACCTTTTCTGAGAGATTATTATTTCAGAAGAGCGGTTGTTCTGCTTGCCGAGCATGATGAAAACGGATCGTTCGGACTTATCATCAATAAGCCCCTTGAATTAAAGCTGAACGAAATAGTTAAGGATTTTCCCGGTTTTGATGCCCATGTGTATATAGGCGGGCCTGTAAAAACCGATAATTTGTTTGTACTCCATACCCTGGGAAGCAAAATACCCGGCAGCTCAAAAATTATTGAAGGCCTGTATTGGGGGGGCGACATCGACATTATCAAATCGATGATTGAAGATAAAAAAATCCAAAGCAATAATATTCGCTTTTACATCGGTTACTCAGGATGGGAAGCAGACCAGCTGAACCGCGAACTGAAAGAGAATTCATGGGTTGTGACAAAACTTAAATCCGAAAAAATTCTGCATGAATCCCCTACCGAAATGTGGAAAAATATTCTTAAATCGATGGGCGAGGATTATTCCATGTGGATTAATTATCCGCTGGATCCGATGATGAATTGACACTATCTCCAATGATATATATCCCTTCACCTTGAAGGGATTTTTTTTTAAAATGAATGCATCAACTGGTAATAAAATGATATAGCAAGTGCTGGTTTCAATGCAATTGTAAAAAGCGCACCGAACAATGCTCCCCAGAAATGAGCATCGTGCCCTATGTTGTCGCTTGCCCTGCGAGCCATATAAGCAGAAAATAAAAGATACAATATTCCAAAAATAGATGCGGGAATAGGAATGGGTAACAGAAGTAATCCGATTTTTGAAGAAGGCCAGAAGATAATGCTCGAAAAAACTACTGCTGAAACAGCGCCCGATGCGCCGACAGCATTGTACCAACTGTGGTGCTTATGTTT
>JAZDMF010000041.1:0-23983 GCA_043801235.1 Bacteroidota bacterium
AGTACCATCAATACCATTGGTTCCGTTTGCACCTGCAGATCCGGTAGGACCGGGCACTGTCGAAGCAACACCTGTAGGGCCAGCGGGACCTTGCGTACCGGTAGCGCCATCAATACCATTGGTACCGGCAGGACCTTGTGGCCCTGTGACTCCATTAATTCCATTAGTGCCGTTCGCACCTGTCGGTCCTGTTGGGCCTGCAATTCCAGTTAATGGCAACCATACAGTACCATCAAAATACCAGAAACCAAAAGCGCCATCGGTTTGATATATCAAAAGACCTGTGGCAGGGAAGGCAATAGCAAACTTCTGGAAAGAAGTCATGCGGGGAATTAATAATCCTTTATCTGTGCTTGTTATATCCAGCATTGCTGAATTATCAGCTGCTGCCCCGGTGGTATTTATTGAAGTACCACCCTGTGCATAAATTTCATTGTGGAAATTCCAAAAAAAATTTATTGCAAAAATAATGGCCAGGATTTTTATCGTTTTACGCATGTCGGAAAAGAATATAATTTATTTATAGAAAAAGAATATTTTTTTGAAAAATATGAAAAAAACATAACTTAAAATAAAAAGCATACAAAAATAAACAATTTTATAAGTTGGAAAGTAACATTTAATAGTATATTTTTTTGCTTTTATAAACAAACATACAAAGATAAGCAAAAAAAACAGGGGATGGTATAGGTAGTTTTACTTAAAATATTATAGGGAATTTTACTGATTTTTTTCAGTAAGAAAATAAAAAAAAGAAATTTTTATTCAATTTTTCTCCGATTTGAATTTCTCAATATATTCTTCCCTTTTAGCGGTAAGGATATCCATTGCTGCTTTTGAGATAAGTTGTCGTACTGCTTTAAGAAATTTTTCAGCATTATCTTTTTCTATAGGAAAGGCAGGAATTTTATATGATTTATTATTTGCTGTTATTTCAAGATATTCAATACTCCCGCCAACAGGATGTTTTTCCGCCTCGGTCCATTTCTTTGTAAAAAAATCAGTTTTCTTCAAAGTTGACCAAAATTTACGCATGCTTTTATGTGGCAGTTTGAATGTTTCTGTCCAGATAGTATCAAAAACATAATCAGGTTTGTAACTTATTATCCCATTTCCTTTTGCATCAATAGAAACATTATATTCAAAATGATAAGGAGGAGGAACCGTTCCCGAAACATAATTGTAATTAATAGTTAAATCGTTTGGCCAAGCGTACAGCATTGTACAGAGTGTGATAAGTGTAAATGACATATTTTTTTTTATTACTTAATTGATGTTATGCATGGTTAATAGCAAACAGTTAAGAGAAAAGAGTAAATATTTTCTTCATTATATATTGCATTTTGCTGCTATCCGCCTGATGCAAACGGAATATTTTAATAAATTCAAGATTTGCGGCAAACGCTAAAACCGTTCAGACATTATTTTTGTAAAATTATTTTTACTATTTTCCAATTTAAAATTTTCTATTTTCTATTTGCTTTCTTCTATATTTATCTTCCATCTTCTATTTTTTATGAGAACTTTTGCACAATTAAATTATTATATATTCAATTTCTTTAAAAGCATACTCTGAAAAATTCCCTTCATTATCCAGTAACTGTAGTTTTCCTAATTCTGATATTCCCGAAATTTCAGCATAAATTACAGAATCATTCTTTCTGAATTTTGAAAATATTTTATATCTGTAGTTATTTGTTAAATAATCGGAATCAATCGTGTTATAAAATTCTTTCTGAAGTTGATTATATCTTATGTCTAATGCGGTACAAAGTTCTTTCAAACAATATTCAATGTCATATACTTTGCCGGTAAGCAATTTTAATGAAATTGGATTAGGAATACTTCTACTGAATTTTTCCTGGTTTATATTAATTCCTATTCCTATTATAACATGATCAAATCTGTTTCCCGATATAGAATTTTCAATAAGAATTCCGGCAACTTTTTTAGCGCCAACATAAATATCATTAGGCCATTTTATTTTGGGAAACATATTAACAGGAATGTGCAATTTCACAAAATCAAGAACAGCCAGCGAAATAAATTTATTTAGCAGAAATTGTTTATCGGGTTTTAGAAAACAGGGATATAGAATAACACTTACAGTCAGGTTTTTTCCACATTCGCTTTCCCAAATATTTCCCTGCTGACCTCTTCCTTCTGTTTGAGAAACAGAATATATTACTGTTCCTTCAGTTGGTTTTTCTGCCAACAGCAGCTTTGCGGCAAAGGTATTGGTAGAAGCAGTTTCAGATAATCTTAAAATGGTCTTTCCTATCATTTTCAGATTTATTTCCTGTGGTCACCAGTCAGTAAGTGAGTGTTTTTACAAAATTATTATCTTTGTCAACTGCAAATATAAGTATTGAATGGCAAAAAGGAAAAAGAAAACGAATATTTCGGATTCATTATCTGAAATAGTGATAAAAGGTATACAGGAAAAAAAAGGGAAAAACATTGTGAGCATGAATCTGAAAAATATTCAGAATGCTGTAACCGATTATTTTATTGTTTGCCACGGAACATCTTCAACACAGGTTGCAGCCATTGCTGATTCAATAGAATCCGAAGTCAGAAAGGCTGCAGGAATAAAGCCCTGGCATAAAGAAGGCTTTCAGAATGCCGAATGGATTTTACTCGATTATGCAGATGTAGTCGTACATGTTTTCCAGGAAAAAATCCGCGATTTTTATCAGATTGAAAGCCTCTGGGCCGATGCTGAAATTATAAAAGTTGATAATGAATAATTGATCAATCAAGTTTTTGTAAAAATATTAATGTTTTAAAAATTTTGTCATAATGAATATCCAATACCCAATATCGCCATGCCTGCCGTTAGGCTGGAATGTTCAAGTTTATAGGTTTACATTTGGAAATTCTGCGGTTCGGTGTTGAATATTGAAAAATATCGGGTAAACGAATTTTTAACTCATTTTACGCAAGGTATTCATTGAAAATAGAAAATAATAAATAGAAAATTTTAAATTTTTAAAAAATAATATCCAAAATTCAGAATTTAGAACTAAAGTAATAACATGGAAAATTTATTTGCTATTTGACATTTACTATTTGCTTTTTGCTATGATTAATTGGCATATGTAACATCAGGTATCAAAATAGGATTATAAAGACAGAAGTTAAGAATGGGAGCGCATTAATATGGCCGAAAATAAAAAAACAACACAGAATAAAAATTTCAACCCCAATATCAGAAAACCTAAAGGAGGGTTCAGCTTTTATTGGATATACGGAATACTTGCCGTAGTTTTTCTCGCCCTTCAGTTTTTCAGTTGGAGCGGATCGTCAGAAAAAACCAATATGAAAGATTTTGTGAAAATACTGGCAAAAGGACATGTTGAAAAAATAGTGATCATCAATGACGAGAAAGCTGAAATTTACATTAAAAAGGACAGCCTGAAGAATAAAGAATACAGTGAAATAAATAAAGGCTTCGGAGGCGGCGACAATGCCGGGCCTCATTATTATTTCCAGATATCAAAAGAATCATTCTATGCTGAACTGGAAAAAGAGGAAAGCAAAATTCTTAATGATACCCTTAATGTTCCCAAAGCAAAAATACAAAGAATAAAACAGAATTTTGAAAGTCTGGAAGTATTAAGAGATACTGAAAGCGACTGGGGCGGACAGATACTTAGCTGGCTTATTCCCATTGCGCTCATGGTAATTTTGTGGATGTGGATCATGCGGCGTATGGGCGGTGGCGCCGGAGGCGGCGGACAGATCTTCAATATCGGAAAATCCAAAGCTCAGCTATTTGATAAGGATACTACTGTTAGCATAAATTTTAATGATGTAGCAGGACTTGAAGAAGCCAAGGTAGAGGTGATGGAAATTGTCGACTTCCTGAAAAATCCCAAAAAATATACAGATCTCGGTGGGAAAATTCCAAAAGGAGCTTTATTAATCGGACCTCCTGGCACAGGAAAAACCTTGCTGGCAAAGGCTGTAGCCGGTGAAGCTAAAGTTCCGTTCTTTTCATTGTCCGGCTCCGATTTTGTTGAAATGTTCGTGGGTGTTGGTGCTTCACGCGTTCGCGATCTTTTCCGTCAGGCTAAAGAAAAAGCTCCATGTATTATATTTATTGATGAAATTGATGCTATTGGAAGATCTCGCGGACGAAACGCCATGACGGGGGCTAACGATGAAAGAGAGAACACCCTTAACCAACTGCTTACCGAGATGGATGGCTTCGGAACAAATGTGGGCGTTATTATTCTTGCAGCTACCAACCGCGCCGATATTCTTGACCGCGCACTGATGCGTGCTGGGCGTTTTGACAGGCAGATTCATCTTGAACTTCCCGACCTTGAAGAACGTAAAGCTATATTTAAAGTACATATCAAGCCGCTGAAACTTGACATTGCTGTCGATACAGATTTTCTTGCCAAGCAAACGCCCGGATTTTCGGGCGCTGATATTGCCAATGTGTGCAATGAATCGGCTCTTATCGCTGCACGGAAAAATAAAAAAATTATAGAAAAACAGGATTTTCTTGATGCCGTTGACAGGGTAGTGGGCGGACTTGAAAAACGTAGCAAAATTATTTCTCCGGAAGAAAAAAAAGTCATTGCATTCCATGAAGCCGGCCATGCATCAGTGAGCTGGCTGCTGCGTTATGCACATCCATTGATTAAAGTTACCATCGTTCCCCGTGGCAAAGCATTAGGTGCAGCATGGTATCTTCCTGAAGAACGTCAGATTACTACATACGAACAGATGTTCGATGACATTACATCCACACTGGGTGGAAGGGCTGCCGAAGAAATTATTTTCGGAAAAATATCAACAGGCGCACTGAATGATCTTGAAAAAATAACAAAGCAGGCTTATGCCATGATAGTGTATTACGGACTGAACAAAAAGGTGGGAAATATCAGTTATTATGATTCCACCGGCGCTTCAGAATATGCTTTTTCAAAGCCATACAGTGAAGCAACTGCAGAAACAATTGATAAGGAACTGCATGAACTTATTGAAAATGCATACAACACCGCAAAGAAAATTTTACTTGAAAATAAAGAAAAGCTGAATACTCTTGCAAACAGGCTGCTTGAAAAGGAAGTTATTTTCAGGGAAGACCTTGAAGAAATATTCGGGAAACGTCCTTTTGATGAAATAACTGAAGAATTGAAACCGAAAGAAATCAAAGTTTCTCCCGAAAAACCACAATTTCCTGTTGATGAAAAACTTCCGGAAAATGCTGCCGATTTAGGAAAAACAAACGTCAACCCTTTAAATATAATATCCTGACCTGACAATCGAACAAACGAACAATCGAACAAACGAACAAACGAAGAATCGAACAAACGAACAAACGAACAAACGAAGAATCGAATTAAAATAATGAAAGAAGGGAAAAAGAACTTTGACTTGGAACAGCGACTAATTGATTTTGCTATTCTTATTGTTAAGATAGCAGAAAGTTTAAATGGTTCTAATGCCGCAAAACTTATTTCAGGACAATTTATTAGGTCAGGATTTTCTTCTGCTCTCCATTATGGTGAAGTAAAAGATGCTGAATCAAGAAATGATTTTATCCATAAAGTAAAAATAATTTTGAAAGAATTAAGAGAGACATTTATTGCTTTAAAAATTATCCAACAAGTTCCATTAACAAAAAATCCAGAACTTGTTGTCAAGGGATTAACCGAGTGTAATGAGTTGATTTCAATTTTTGAAAAAAGCATTGAAACAGCAAAGAAAAATAATCAAGCAATGAAATAATGTACAATTGTTCGAATGTTCAAATGTTCACATATTCGAATGTTCGAATGTTTGTTGTTTAAAAATATTTTACCATTTTTGTTTAGAAATTAAATTTTTGAAATAATATGGAGAATGCGACTTCAAGGGAAAAGGTATTGAAAAAAATAAGGAATGCGTTGATCCATAAAACGCTGAATCCATTTCCTGATATTGATTTTGACACCAATGTGTATAAGGAGATAAATGATTCTCTTGATGTTGTTTTTGCCGAGGAATTTATTAAAATGGCAGGAAAATTCGTGTATTGCGAATCAGAAAGAGATGCTACCGAAACGCTGAAAGTGTTAATTACCGAAAATCAGTGGGCGAATATTTTCTGCAAAGAAGAAATAGTAAAACAAATACTTACGGAAGGGAATATACCTTATTTAAAAGATGAAAATGATTTTATTGATACCGAGGTAGGAATAACATTATGTGAATTTCTGGTGGCCCGCCTGGGAAGTATTATGGTTTCATCAAGGCAGCCAGGCGGAAGAAGAGGGTTTGTGTATCCTCCGGTTCATATAGTTTTTGCTTATACTTCTCAAATTGTAGCCGATATCAAACAGGCTCTCGCAGGCATGAAGACAAAATATTCCGAAAAACTGCCATCCATGATTTCTCTTATTACAGGTCCAAGCCGAACGGCCGATATTGAAAAGACCCTTGTCATGGGTGCTCATGGTCCGCGCGAGTTATACGTTTTCCTGATTGACGATTCGATAAATTCATAAACCTGCAATTGTGTCTCTAAACTGGCTTTGCATATACAGTTCTAAAGAAATTTATCAGGTGGAAATAGTGAAAGCTGTTCTTTTTGATAATAATATTGACAGTGTAATAGTGAACAAGCAGGATTCAGCTTATCATTTTGGTGAGGTTGAACTTCATGTTCATCCTGATGATGCAATATTAGCAAAACAAATCATTAATAATAACCAACTGTGAGCAATTTCTGGCAACGGACCATAACAGGTGTCGTTTTTGTTATTGTGGTGATAGGTTCCCTGCTTGCCGATTACCTGATTTTTGCCGGTGTGATTGCAGTATTTACCGTTGTGGGCTTATGGGAATTTTATTTACTTGCAGAAAAGAAAAATATTTTTCCGTTGAAATATGCCGGAATAACTGCCGGCGGATTTATTTTTATAATAACCGTTTTCAGCAACTCTCATTTCATTGATGCCCATCAGGCTGAAAAATATTTTGTATTGGTTTTTCTGTACATTATACTTTTCTTTATTGCTGAACTTTACCGTAAATCAGATAATGCATTACAGAATATTTCCATGTGTCTTGCAGGATTGATTTATGTCGCCATTCCCTTCAGCATCCTGATTTCTCTTCCTGTTGTTGTTGAACAGAATATTTCTTTCGGAAAAGTAATTCTTATTTCGTTTTTCCTGCTCATGTGGATATATGATATATTTGCGTATTTAACCGGTATGTGGATGGGCAGACACAAATTGTTTGAGCGTATTTCACCAAAAAAAAGCTGGGAAGGATTCATAGGAGGTGCCGTATTTTGCATTGCACTTTCGGTAGTAATGTCATTTTATTATACAGGATTAACCATTATGCAATGGATCATGATGGCGATTCTGATTATTGTTTTCGGAACATTTGGCGACCTGGTCGAATCGATGTTCAAACGATCGGTTAACTGCAAAGATTCCGGAAAGTTTTTCCCGGGACACGGAGGTGTTCTGGACAGGTTCGACGCAGTCTTACTGGCTGCCCCTTTCGTTTATTTTTATCTCAGGTTTTTTATTTAACATCCCTTATTCATAAAATTATTGAATAATGAACTCCGAACAAGGAATATCGAATATTAAAGGAAAATATAGAATTTATTTCATCATTCATCATTCCTTGTTCGCCTGCCTACCGGCAAGGCAGGTTATTCAATATTTATTCGGTTTCAAAAAGTTTATACTATGAATTAATCAAGTAAAAGAAGATGAAGATTCATAAAGAGGGGTATTCAACCATCATTATTTCTTTCCTGATTTTGACAATTCCTGCAGTATTGCTGCATATATTGTTGCCTGGTTATATATATATTAAATATCTTTTTGATGCATCACTGTTGATTTTATTTCTACTTGTGATATACTTTTTTCGTTCGCCCCGCAGAGACATGATGCTAAGCCATGAATATCTTTTATCGCCCGCCGACGGCAAAGTTGTGGTGATTGAAGAAGTGCAGGAAAACGAATATTTTAACGACAGGCGGCTTCAGCTTTCCGTTTTTATGTCACCATTAAATGTTCACCTTAACAGGTATCCATGTGCGGGCATGGTAAAATATTACAGGTATCATCCCGGTTCATATATTGTTGCCTGGCATCCCAAATCATCTGAGGAGAATGAACGGACGACGGTCGTGATGGAAAATAAAAACAAACATGAAATTCTGATTCGTCAGATTGCCGGGGCTGTTGCGAGAAGGATTGTATGCAAAGCCATTGAGGGAAAATATGTAAAACAGGGCGAAGAGCTCGGTTTTATAAAATTCGGCTCCCGTGTTGATGTTATACTTCCTCTTGATACTCTGATTAAAGTTAAAATAGGGCAGAATGTACGCGGAGGTAAATCGGTTATTGCAGAATTATTTTAAAATTATATTTGAAATATTAAAATTATTTTTTTAACTTTGCAGTTCATTATAAAGTACAAATTATGAAAAAAATATTTATCCTCTTTTCATTATTTAGTTTTATAGTTGTTACAGGGATTAATGCTCAAACAACAACAACTGAAAAAAATCAGACCAAAACAAACAAAGTTGTTGTTACCCGCGACAATGCATTGAAAGTGATTGATAGCAACAGCAATACTCAGGATAGTGATCAAACCAAAACCACAACCGCTCCTGAAAAAGAAGAAATGGAAGGAACTACGAATAATAATACTACCAAAACATACAATCGCAGTATTGTAAGTAATAAACAATGTGAAAAAAGACAGGTTACCGTTTCTAAGAAAACGAATATTGTAACGCCCAAAAAATAATTGCGAAAATTTTTTTATAGAAAGCCCTGTATTTACGGGGCTTTTTTTATCAGAAGATTTTTTTAAGATCTTCCAATGATTTTATTTCAAAAGTGGCGCAACCGTCAGATAGGATGTTTTCTGAATTCAGGAAAACCTGGTCAATTCCTGCTTCTTTTGCACCGATGATGTCAACAGAAATATCATCGCCTGTCATAATGCTTTCCGAAGGGTGAGCAGAAGCTTTTTGAAGGGCGTAGATAAAAATTCTTTTGTCGGGTTTGTGACAACCCGCTTCCTCCGAAGTGGTAACGGTTTTAAAAAAACAGGAAAGTCCTGACATGTCTAATTTCTTGTATTGTATTTCATTAAAACCATTTGTAATGATATGAAGACTGTATTTTTCATAAAGATATTTTAATGCATCTATTGTTCCGTGAATCAGTTTGGTTTTGTATGGGCTCCACTCCACATATTTTTCCGAAATGTTTATAGCAAACATTTCGTCATCAATGCCAAAATCTTTTAGCGTTAAAATAAACCGCTCTTTGCTTAAAAAAACTTTTTCAATTTTCCTTTTCCTGTACAAATCCCATAATTTGTTGTTATGTATTTCGTAAGTGTCAAGAAAAACCGAAGGAGAAACTATTCCAAGTGAATGCAAACCGAAATGTTCATACATATCCATAAAAGTATCTTTGGTGTTTTCTGTGAAATCCCATAACGTTTTATCAAGGTCGAAAAAGAGGTGTTTGTATTTATGCATTTTTTATTTTTTACAGTTTTCCAAAAGTAAATAAATATTTTTTTGATGCAATTCTGTAATTGGAATAGATATAATTTTTGTATTATCCCACTGAAGTACGAATGGTTAAGAAACTACGAACTTCTAAATTCGTAAGTTCGTACAATATTCTTATTTCGTTAGGATTAGTATAGAATTGCAATTTATCCACGATGGCAATATATAATAAAAGTGGAAATGAATAATATGGGAATTTTATTTATTTTTGTGAAGATTAAAATCCGGAAATCAGCAGTTATGGTAGTTGATATTTTTGTACCCTGTTTTATTGATCAGGTTTATCCGCATACAGCATTCAGTATGGTGAAAGTTCTGGAAAAGCTTGATATCGGAGTAAATTACAATACAGATCAGACTTGCTGCGGGCAAGTGGCTTTTAACAGCGGTTTCTGGGATCATGCAAAATGCCTGGGCGAAAAATTCATCCGCGATTTTCCAAACGACCGTTATATTGTGGCACCTTCTGCATCCTGCGTGAGCATGGTTCGTAACTATTACGGTGAACTGTTTCATAACACAGCATTACATAACGAATACAAACAACTTCAAAGGAATATTTTTGAGTTTACCGATTTTCTTGTGAATGTGATGAATGTAAAAGATATAGGAGCTTCATTCAAAGGCATCGTTTCATATCATGATGCCTGCTCTGCACTTCGTGAATATGGAATTAAGGATGAACCCCGGATTTTACTTCAGCATGTGCGGGGTGTTGAAATCAGGGAATTAAAAAATAACGATACCTGCTGTGGATTTGGCGGAACTTTTTCTGTAAAGAACGAAGCGATATCTACTGCAATGGCCCAACAGAAAATCCAGCATGCACTCGATACAGGGGCCGAATACATTGTTTCCACCGAAGCTTCGTGCCTTATGCATCTGGATGCATATATTAAAAAACATGGAATGTCAATAAAAACAATTCATATTGCCGATATTCTGGCTTCGGGTATCTGATATGTCAATGATAAAATTCCGGTATTATTATCTGCTATTTTACTTTTTTATTATTGCAGAATCTATGGTGTTTTCTCAGGCAGTAATAAATTTCCATGACAGCATTTACGATTTTGGTACTATAAAAAAAGAGAATAGCATAGTTGATTACACTTTTATTTTTTTTAATTCCGGAAAAGATTCATTGATCCTTAATGATGTAAAAAATTCTTATAGTTGTATTACTACAGAATGGAATCAAAGGGATATTGCTCCAGGAAAATCGGATTCTGTAAAACTGCATTTTAATCCTAAAGGAATAAGAGGAAGTTTTTATAAAACTATTCATGTTATTTCAAATGCTTCAAATAATCAGGTATCACTTCATCTGCAGGGTGAAGTCTTTCCTGAAAACACGTCTTACAATTTCAGCGGTACTTTTTTTCAGATAGGCAGTTTGAAATTTTCAACGGTAAAACTAAACATGGATACAATCCTTGATACAGAAATAAAATATGATTCTGTTTTGATTGTTAATGCAGGCACAAGGCCAGTATCGCTAACCCTGAATAAAAATAATGACTACATTAATGTTTCCGCATATCCTGATACTTTAATGCCGCAGATGGCCGGGTACATTTATATTTCGTATGATGCAGGCACCAAAGAAATTTATGGTGATTTTTTTGACAGGATTACCGTTTTAACAGATGATTCATTGATTCCGAAAAAAAGTTTTTCAGTGCATGGTTTTGTGAAAGAAGATTTTTCAATGCTCAGCGGGGAAGAAATGAATAATGCTCCGGTTGCAGTTTTCGATAAAGAAATTTTTGAAATGGGCGACATTCAGAAAGATGATAAAATTCCATTGGAATTCCAGTTGGAGAACAACGGTAAAAGCGATCTTATCTTGAGAAAAATAAAACCCGGTTGTGGTTGCACTGTTCTTACAAGTGATGTGAACAAAGTAAGCCCGGGCGAAACGGTCAAACTACAGTTTGTTTTTGATTCTGCCGGGAAAACAGGAAGTCAGAATAAAAAAATTGTGGTCTTTTTAAACGATCCCTCACATCCCGTTTTTACACTTTTTATTAATGGAAACATACTTCCATAAACACGTACGTGTATTCGTAAAAACACTTACGGCAGAAAATCATAATTTTTACCCAAATCGTTTTAGAACTAATGCTCTGGAACGATAAAGTTTAATAAGTTTGTTGAAAAATATTTTGTTTTAATTTGAAAATCTTTTAAAAATTAATGGTAATTTTACAGATTAATTAAAGAAAAACAAATTTTAAGCAACCAAATCCTGTTTATCACGTCTTATATTACAAAACAAAACGTATTGTGTAATAGACATCTTATTAACTAATATGCGAATTGTAAAAAAAACATGATGAAAATTTTTAGCCGCGGATTTTTTTTAATTATCAGTATCATCTTCATTTTTCCTTTTCAGGTTTTCACACAACCCGGTTGTCCGAGCATTAATGCAGGAGTTGATCAAAATGTAACCTGTTCTAGCAATTGCGCAAATCTTACATCAACTTATCTGGCAACAGGTGCAACAACAAGTTATGCTGTATCCTCAATTCCTTATTCCCCTCCGTATGCATATAATGCAGGTACGGCTTTACTTGTAAACATTGATGATACGTGGAGCAGTGTTTTAACCATTCCTTTTACATTTTGTTTTTTCGGGAATGCCTATACCCAATTGGTTGGCGGTTCTAACGGATGCATAACATTTAACCTCGCTGAAGCTAATACTTCCTGTGCCTGGTCCTTTACTGCTTCCTGTCCTGATCCGAATATTATCAGCGGAAGTATAGGGCCATACATTTTAGCGCCATATCATGATATAGACCCTGCAGTAACGGGTGATATGTACTACAATACTTATGGCAGTTCCCCTTGCAGAACTTTTGTTGTAAGCTGGAACCAGGTTGCCATGTACAGCTCTTCATGTAATTTCATGCTTGCAACGCATATGGTCGTTCTATATGAAAGCACCAATGTTATTGAAGTATATATTCAGAATAAACCATTATGCACAACATGGAACAGTGGCAATGCCGTTATAGGCATTCAGGATCTTGCCGGCACCACCGGATATGTTCCTCCGGGAAGGAACACAGGGCAATGGACAGCTTCTAATGAAGCCTGGCGCTTTACACCGAACGGAGCTACAAATTATGTAGTTTCATGGTGGCAGGGCGGTACACAGATAGCAGCAGGTTCCACTACTACAGTTTGCCCTGCTACAACAACAACCTATGATGCTCAAATTGTTTATACGAATTGTGTGTCTCCACAGATCACAGTTACTGATCAGATGACTGTTAATGTTGGCTCCAGTATGACGGTTGGTGTATCAGCATCAGCAAACCCTGTTTGTGCAGGGACCTCATCAACTTTAACAGCAAGCGGAGGCACTACCTATTCATGGAGCGGGGGTTTGGGCACTGCGAACCCTGTTACAGTAACACCAGCTTCCACTACAACCTACACGGTTACCGGCACTACAGCAGGATGCACAGGTACAGCGAGTATTACAGTTAATGTAAACCCCGGTCCTACTGTTAACATTTCAGCATCAGCAAACCCTGTTTGTGCAGGAAATTCAACTACATTAACAGCGAGCGGAGGTACTACCTATTCATGGAGCGGAGGATTGGGTACTTCCAATCCAATAACAGTATCTCCAGCTTCTGCTACAACCTATACGGTTACCGGCACTACAGCAGGATGCACGGGTACAGCGAGTATTACAGTTAATGTAAACCCCAATCCAACGGTTAACATATCAGCATCAGCAAACCCAATTTGTGCAGGAACTTCAACTACATTAACAGCGAGTGGAGGCACTACATATTCGTGGAGTGGCGGATTGGGTACTTCCAATCCAGTTACTGTATCTCCGGTTTCTGCTACGACCTATACTGTTACAGGCACTTCAGCGGGATGCACGGGTACAGCGAGCATCACAATAAATATAAATCCAAGTCTGACGGTTAGCATTTCAGCATCAGCAAACCCAATTTGTGCAGGGACATCAACGACTTTAACAGCGGGTGGTGGCACTACATATTCATGGAGCGGAGGTTTGGGTACTTCCAATCCAGTAACGGTATCTCCAGCTTCTGCAACTACCTATACGGTTACCGGCACTAGTGCAGGATGTACAGGTACAGCGAGTATCACCATTAATGTAAATCCTATACCAACTGCCGATGCTGGATTACCACAAACAATTTGTTCTGGTTCACTTGCATTACTTACTGCTGGCGGCGGAGGTACTTATCAATGGGATACTGGACCAATGACTCAATCTATTACTGTTAATCCTGCTTCTACAACAACATATACTGTTACTGTTACTTCTATTGGTTGTACGGCATCGGACAATGTTATTGTGACTGTAAATCCGATTCCTTTAGCTGATGCCGGATTGCCACAAACTATTTGCCCCGGGTTTCCGGCAACTCTTACTGCATCGGGTGGTTCATCTTATTTATGGAATACCGGGTTAACGACTGCTTCAATCACTGTAAGCCCTGCAACAACAACAACATATTCTGTAACTGTTTCCGATCTTGGCTGTTCTGCTACCGATGATGTGACCGTTACAGTTAGTGCAGGTATTATTGCTGATGCCGGTCTGCCGCAAACCATTTGCAGCGGGCAAAGTGCAACTTTTATTGCCTCAGGTGGAGTTTCATATCAATGGAGCAATGGTGATTTTACACAAAGTATTACAGTTTCACCCATAATTACCACTACATATACTGTTACAGCAAGTTCAGGTGCTTGCTCGGGAACTGATAATGTAACTCTTACAGTAAACGCAACTCCAACTGCTATTGCTGGAACCGATCAGATTATCTGCATCGGACAGAGTGTAAATTTAACAGCCTTTGGAGGTGGCACCTATCTGTGGAGTAATTCATCCCCCAATCAAAGCACGAATGTTTCACCAACCATAACAACTTTATTTACTGTTACTGTTACAAGTGCTGCGGGATGTACAGCAAGTGACGATGTTCAGGTAACTGTGAATCCCCTGCCAAATGTAAGCGCAGGAACCGATCAGTCAATTTGTTATGGAAATTCCACAATGCTCAATGCCAGCGGAGGTGTTCAATACGAATGGAACCCAACAATAAATTTAAGCAATCCGTTTGCCGCTAACCCTATTGCTAATCCCACAACAACAACAACATATACTGTTACAGTTACCGATGCCAACGGATGCTCAAGTACAGATGCAATGACACTTACGGTAAATCTTTTACCAATAGCCAGTGCAGGACCCGATCAGTCAATTTGCTTTGGAAGTTCTACCATACTCAATGCAAGCGGTGGTATAAATTATTTGTGGAGTCCCGGAACAGGTTTAACTCCCACTTCTGTATACAATCCTACAGCAAACCCGACATCAACCACTGTTTATACAGTTACTGTTACCGACGCAAACAATTGCTTTGCAACCGATGATATAATAATTACAGTTAATCCTGTTCCCACATCCGCTTTTACACTTACCTCACCAGTATGCGTAGGGCAGACTTCGGATATTGTTTATACCGGAACTGCTACTCCTTCCGCTATGTACAGTTGGGATTTTGACGGAGGAATAATTGTTAGCGGCGCAGGGCAGGGGCCTTACCAGATTTCATGGAGTAATCCTTCAACTTATAATATTTCACTTACTGTTTCGGAAAATGGCTGTACTTCAACAACTACGACAATTTCTCAAATTGTCGGTCAGCTTAATGCCAGCATAGCCGTTACAGATTCAATTACTTGTTTTGGAGCTAATGACGGAACCGCAACAGTTACGGCATCGGGAGCATTGCCTTATCAGTACATGTGGAGCAACATGCAAATGGGGGCAACAGCCCAGGGACTTTCGGCAAACACACTTTATTGTGTGACAGTCACTGATAATAATGGCTGCACAGCATCGCAATGCGTTACATTATCACAACCTCCGCAGCTAACTATGAATTTTTCTTACACGAATGTTTCATGCTACGGCGGCAGCAACGGTATTGCCTCAGCTTCTGTAAGCGGAGGAACCACTCCCTATCAATACGGATGGCTCCCCATTGGAACTGCTGGTAACGTAAATTCTGTTACAACACTTCATGCCGGAACCTATACATTTATGGTTTATGATGCACATGGATGTACACTTGATACAACATTTACCGTTTCACAACCTCCATTGCTTACTTACACTTATGTTACTGACAGTGTGAGCTGTAATTCCCTATCAGACGGATCAATAAATATTATTCTTATCGGAGGAAATCCTCCCTATGCTTATTCATGGTCGCCCGGAGTATCAACGGGGCCTTCAGCTTCAAATCTATCTGCGGGAACCTATAATGTTACAATGACCGATCATAATGGTTGTGATACTTCTGTTACTATCACCATTGAGCAACCATTACCACTTGTTCTTAGCACAAGCGGCAATGTAGCTATTTGTAACGGGCAATCAACCATAATCAGTTCCTTTGCTTCAGGAGGAACAGGTGCTTATACATTTAACTGGGACAACGGACTGGGCATAGGAAACACTTTTAATGTAAATCCTCTTACTACTACTACGTATACTGTATCTGTAACTGATCAAAACGGCTGTACGGCTCCTTCCCAGTCATTAACTGTTACAGTTTCGCCACCGATTAGTGTTTCAGTGATGTCTCTTCCTTCGTCATTGTGTTTGGGAGAAAGTACGGTGTTAACCGCTAATGCAAACGGTGGGAATGGAAATTATACATATACCTGGGGCGCTGGTATCGGCATATCAACATCAAGTATTATAGTTATTCCTTTATCAACTACAACATATCCTGTTACTGTTACTGATAATTGTAACTCGCCGCAGGATGTGGATTCAGTTACAATAACTGTTTTTCCATTACCACAGGTACAATTTATTTCTGATTCGATCCACGGATGTGAACCCTTGCTGGTAAGTTTTTCTGATCAGAGTACACCAACCATAGCAAATTGGCTGTGGAATTTTGGCGACACACAATCAGGTTCAAATAATATTTCAACTCAGCAGAATCCTTCCCATTTATTTAGCACAGCCGGATTATATACTGTTACGTTAAGTGTATCCACGACTGATGGATGTGACGGTAGTATTACTTATCAGAATATGATTGAGGTTTACCCTACTCCCGATGCATATTTTTATTATGATCCTCAGACAATATCCATTTTAAATCCTAATGTGAATTTTATTGATATGTCAGCAGGTGCTAGTACTTGGAACTGGAATTTTGGTGATCCCGCTTCGATGAGCAGTAATTCATCAGATGAGCCATCGCCTTCCCATTATTTTTCCAATCCTGGCACGTATTATATTACCTTGGTAATTACCAGCCAGTATGGATGTACTGATTCGGCTTCAACAGATATTATCGTAAATTCTGAATTTACATTTTACATTCCAAATGCTTTTACTCCTGACGGAAACGGCAAGAATGATTTCTTCTTCCCTCAGGGAGATTGGTTTGACCCTAACAATTATGAGTTATATGTATTCGACAGGTGGGGCGAAATAGTTTTTAAAACGAATAATTTCTCAGAATATTGGGATGGTAAGGTGATGGGTGGAAATAAAATTGCGCAACAGGGCGTTTATACCTGGATCATTATTGTTAAGGATCTTGGCGGTGATATGCATAATTTTAATGGCAGAGTAACATTGCTGAGAAAATAATTTTGTTAGGTAAAAATTAATGAAGTTTATATTTATTTATAAAGGTTTTTTTTTACTGCTTTTATATGTTTTTAACTTGCATGTTTCTTCTATTCTTTGATGTTTTGAATGGGTAATATCATTAAAAAATATTTTAATTCTCATTGATGATGAAAATCAGGATCAAGTATATTTTCTGCACATTACTCATAATTTTTATTTCCGTTTTTATTATTTCAGGGGTAACGGCTCAGTCAGGTTGCCTGAATGCTGATTTTTCCATGGGTAACTTCAGCTATTGGACAGGCTCGACAGGTATGAACAGCGGGGGAGATTACAGCAGTGTTATACCGGGTATAGTTCAGGGAACAACGAATTCAGGCCCCTTCGATAATGGCCAGCAAACAATAATAAATGCTCCGGGTACAGATCCTAATACCGGCAATGCTCTTAGCGTCCTGCCACCGGGAGGCTCTTCATGCTGCAGGTTAGGAAATGCAAATTATAACTATCACGCCGAAAGACTTTCATATACATTGGCTGTAACTGCCTCAAATTGTATTTTTACATACCAGTATGCTGTTGTTCTTGAGGACCCATCACACCCTTCTAACGAACAACCAAAATTTACTATTTATGTTAAGGATGCATCCGGAAACGTCGTTGATCCTATATGCGGAATTTACGAGGTATCAGCTGCTGCTTCTATTCCTGGATTTAACAATTATGGATCCGTACGTTGGAAAAACTGGACAACTGTAGGAATTGACCTGTCACCTTGGATCGGACAAAATATCACAATAGAATTTACTACTTATGATTGTGCACAGGGCGGACATTACGGTTATGCATACATAGCCTGCTCCTGCGGTGCGCTTCAGCTTGCACAACAATGCGTTGGTACAAGCAGTGTGATTACTGCCCCACCCGGGTTTTCCACATATTCATGGAGCGTGGGAGGAACGGGTCAATCGGTTACAATTTCCAATCCTGTAAACGGAACTGTTGTATCGTGTGTTTGCACTTCAGTTCAGGGTTGCTCTGTAACACTTTATGCTACTATAAATATAACACCCGTTTCATTTACTACCAATTCACCAACAATTTGTCCTGGTGCAACAGCTATACTTACTGCATCGCCGGGAACTTATAATTATACATGGAGTACATCACAGACAGGTTCATCCATTTCGGTTTCACCAACCTCAACAACAACATATACTGTTTCCGCTGCCGATCCTGGCGGAGGATGCAGCAGCAGTTTGCCGGTCGTGGTAAATGTATATCCCGCACCTGTTGCGAATGCAGGGAATGATGTATCAACTTGTATTGGAGGAACTGTTACCTTAACTGCTTCCGGTGGTGTATCGTATAGCTGGAGTAATAGCGCAACTACAGCAACAACCAGTGTTACGCCTACTGGTGTTACTACTTATACAGTTACCGTTACATCAGCAGATGGTTGTACCGATGCTGACGATATCACAGTATCAATCTCTTCAGCTATTGCCAATGCCGGTACTGATCAAATAATTTGTATCGGACAAAATGCAAACCTTACAGCTTTTGGTGGTGTAAGCTACCTATGGAGCAATAGCGCTCCAACTCAAAGTACCAATGTGAGTCCTGCTGCTACTTCAGTATATACAGTTACAGTTACTGATGCCAGTGGCTGTACAGGTGTTGATGATGTTCTTGTAACAGTAAATAATCTTCCTCCTGCTTTGGCAGGACCCGATCAGGCTATTTGTTCCGGTAATTCTACAAATTTAAATGCCAGTGGAGGTATAACGTATTTTTGGAGTCCTGCAACATATTTAAATAATCCTGCAATTTTCAATCCTGACGCAAACCCGCTAAATACCACGACATATAGTGTAACAGTTACTGATGCAAATGGATGTTCGGCAGCTGATAATATGGTTCTTACTGTCAACCCGCTCCCTAATGCAAATGCAGGAGCCGATCAGACAATTTGTGTTGGATCATCAGCCAACCTGAATGCAATCGGAGGCAGCACTTATATATGGAGTCCTGCTACATGGCTTACCAATGCAAATATTCAGAACCCTGTTGCAACACCTGCGGATACGATAACCTATGTGGTAAATATTACCGATGCGAACGGTTGTACCGGTAACGATAATATTACAGTTAACGTAAATCCCATTCCAACTTCTGCCTTTACATTGACCAGTCCTGTTTGCGCTGGTTTTAATTCCACCATTACTTATACAGGCACTGCATCTGCTGCCGCACTATACTCCTGGGATTTTGACGGGGGAACAGTCAGTGGTACCGGCCAGGGACCTTATTTTGTTTCATGGAATACTCCAGGAACTTACAATATTTCTTTGACAGTGACTGAAAATAACTGCACCTCACCTGTTACTTCATTACCTCAAATTGTCGGGCAGGTTACAGCTTCATTAGCTGTTACAGATTCAATAAGTTGTTTCGGAAGCAGTGACGGGGAAGTTACTGTAACTGCTATAGGACAACCTGCATATAGTTATTCATGGAGTAATTCTCAGGTTGGAATTACAGCAACAGGTTTGGCCGCTAACACACTTTACAATGTTACGGTAACTGATAGTTATGGCTGCACAACATCGCAAGGAATTACTTTAACTCAACCGCAACCACTGATCATGATTTTTTACACTCAGGATGTTTCATGCTTCAATGGTAATAATGGTTATGCGGCTGCACTGGTTTCCGGTGGAACGACTTCTTATCAATATACTTGGTCAGCTCCCGGAATAGGCAATGTAAGCTCAACTTCTACTCTGTATGCAGGAACTTATACACTTTCCGTAACAGATTTGCATGGATGTACCATTGATACAACATTTACCATAAGCGAACCACCTTTACTCACTTATTCTTATGTTACTGACAGCGTGAATTGTTTTTCCGGTACTGATGGTTCTATAATAATTACACCAAACGGAGGAAATCCGCCTTATTCTTTTGACTGGAACCCCGGTGTTTCAACGGGTCCTGTCGCAAATAATCTTTCTTTCGGTACGTATTATGTTACGATTTCCGATAATAATAATTGTGATACATCAGCATTAATAACAATCAATCAGCCACCTCAGATTGTATTAAATACAAGTGGTGATGTAACGATATGTTTAGGTCAAACCACTACTATCAGTGCTTCTGCTTCAGGAGGTACGGGTTCATATATTTTTACATGGATTGGATTGGGTACCGGAAGCAGTTATAATGTAAATCCTACTTCAACAACAACCTATACTGTTTCAATTACAGATGCCAACGGTTGTACTGCTGCTCCGCAAATCCTTACAGTAACTGTGAACCCTCCAATTTCTGTTTCTGTGATTGCAAATCCAACTTCATTGTGTTTGGGCGAAAGTGCACAATTAACAGCTACTGCAAATGGAGGCAATGGAAATTATACATATACATGGGGTGCAGGAATTGGTGTTTCTGGTTCAACAATAATTGTTACTCCCTCTGGTACCACAATGTATCCTGTTACAGTTACCGATAACTGCGGTTCTCCTGCAGGTGTTGATTCTGTTGAGATAATTGTTTATCCTTTGCCTGTTGTACAATTTATTTCAGATACTATAAGAGGGTGTGAACCCCTGGTTGTAAATTTCACTGACTTGAGCACTCCGGCAATTGGAAGCTGGCTCTGGGATTTTGGAGATCCTTTATCAGGACCGGATAATACCTCAACTTTACAAAATCCAACTCATGTTTATTCAAGTGCAGGTACTTACACTGTTACACTATCAGTAGTTACAACAAATGGGTGTTCCGGAAGCTATACACATCAGAATATGATTGAAGTTTATATTACACCGATTGCAAATTTTACAATGCATCCACCCACCGGTTCTACCCAAGATCCTGCAATCAATTTTTATGACTTATCTACAAACGCTTATTACTGGGACTGGAATTTTGGCGAACCTTCAAGCACAAGTAATACTTCCACAGAGACAAATCCTCAGCATTCCTACGAAAGTTCAGATACTTTTACCATTACATTAATTGTTACAAGCATGTATGGTTGCACTGATACAGCAGTACAGGATGTTTTAATAACCCAGGATTTTTCGCTTTTTGTACCGAATGCGTTCACTCCAAATAACGATGGCGATAATGATGGTTTCAGCGCCGAAGGAACAGGTGTTGATTTAAATAGTTTTGAAATGTACATCTATGATCGATGGGGCGAATTGGTATTTCAAACGAATGATTTTTATGAAGCGTGGGATGGAAGAGTTATGCATGGTGAAAAAATTGCTCCGATAGCAGTATATTCATGGTTAATATATGTTAAAGATGAAAATGGCGAACCTTATTCGTTTATCGGAAGAGTTACTTTAGTAAGGTAGAATTTATTTTATCAAAATCATAGGAAGCAGTTTGAAATTTCAGCTGCTTTTTTTTTCTTAGAATGATTGCACTATATTTTGTTGAGAATATTTTTTGATATACATACACCGAAGCAATTTTATTCAGTACTTTTTTAAAACATAATATATTCTTTCTTTACTTTTAGATGCATTTAATATACTTCAACTATTATAGAGGATGTATAAAAATTACGAAAAAAGCTGTCCTTTTGAGACAGCTTTTGAAAAAATTATATATGTTGATAATTTCTATTTTATGATTTGTTTTTCAAGTTTTTCAATACGTTTTTCCAATTCAGAATTTTTTAATTCAATCTGAATATTTTTTTCTGATAATTCTCTGCTGTTCCTGAATAGCACCAATTGTTATAGGTATCATCTCAACATAATTCACAGTTTTGATATCTATTGGTTCAAGATTATCTTTTCTGTTTCGTGTATAGAAGGGATTTAATTTTCCTGCCTTGACAAGTTCAGGAAAGTTTTCTTCGATATCTTGCGCAAGGACACCATATTGATGTCTGGTTGGGAGCGTATAACCTTTATAAGAAGCTGTATCAAAATCATATTCTATAGGATGTATTTTCATGATTTTATCTATTGGGTCTGATAAATCCTTTACATTTATTTTTAGTTTTGAATCGGAAATGTTATATAAACCCCCTGTATAATTTAAATCTCCGTCAAACCATCCTGCCCATCCTATTACACCTGATTGACCATTAACTCCGTATGCGTTATCAAGATTATCGATGCCTCTGACTCCTGCACCAGTAGCACTAGATCCTAAATATTCACCCTGAACCCCACCAAATAACGTAGTTCCAGCAGTTACAGATCCATATACTCCACCTCCATCAAATGCAGTGTAACCATTTACAGCCCAATCGAAAGTTGCATTAGCAACACCATTCATCAGGTCACCTGCCATAGCAGTAGCAGTTGTGCCAATAAAAAACTCTCCTAAATTAGAAATCCTTCCTCTGACAAGTCCATTGGTGTAATAATCAATATGATTATTACTTAATGTACCAAAAATTCCAGTAGCAGCCAAGGTATTACCTCCTACAAGCCAAGCCTGCAAAGCGGTTGTTTGAGGGCCGCCCGAACCAGCGGTGCCATTCACAGTTAAAGTACCAGATGCATTAAATGTTGGTTGTGTAAGCGTCCATGTTGGGCCAGTAGAGCCTGAAGCGCCAGTAGTACCTGCTGCTCCTGTCGGACCTGTTGTACCTGCTGCTCCTGCTGCTCCTGTCTGACCTGTTGCACCTGCTGCGCCTGCTGCTCCGGTTGGACCTGTAGCTCCTGCTGTACCCGCTACTCCGGTTGGACCTGTAGCTCCGCTGGTACCTGCAGCTCCGGTTGGACCTGTAGCTCCTGCTGAACCTGCTGCTCCTGTCGGACCAGGATCACCCGTTGGTCCTGTTGGACCTATTCCAAAACCAGTAGGTCCGGTTGCTCCGGTTGGTCCGGGAACAGATGATGCTGCTCCGGTCGGACCCGTAACACCTGCAGCACCTGTTGGGCCAGTGTCGCCTGCTGCACCTGTAACTCCAGCTACACCGGCAGGGCCTGTGACTCCGTTAACTCCGGCAGCACCTGTGGCTCCGTTAACTCCGGCAGCACCTGTGACTCCGTTAACTCCGGCAGTACCTGTGACTCCATTAACTCCGGCAGGACCTGTGGCTCCGTTAACTCCCGCAGCACCTGTATTTCCATTAACTCCGGTTGGTCCTATAGCTCCAATTAATCCTGTTGCTCCTGCGGGGCCTGTAGGGCCCGTAGGGCCTGTAGGACCGACAGGGCCAATAGCTTTAATCCATCTGTATCCAAGCAAACCAGGAACACTATCAACATACCAGAAATTCCTGGTATCAATATCATAAACCAGTAATGCCCTGATTGAAGATGGGAAACTAGTAGCACTCGTATCAATATTATTTAGTCTCTGGAAAGTTGTCAAACGAGGAACTAAAAAGCCTTTATCTGTAGCTGATAATTCCAATATTGACCTGGGCTCTGGAGTGGTAAGCCCGATACCCACATTATTCTGAGATTTTAACTCAGTTAATATGAAAACGAGAAAAAATACAAATATGATTTTTTTCATCTTTGTGTATTTTGTGAAATAATTCTGCAAATATATGAATATAATAGAGTAAAGTCAATACAATAAATATCAATTTCAACAATGCATTGTTAATTCTTCATTCAAAAATAATTATACATTATATTGACCAATAACTTTATATTTAATGACTATCGGGTTGTGCACCCAAGATTTTTTTTAAGAATTTTCAATACATGCAATTAATAATCTGTCGAATATTTTTTCACCAAAATACCGTC